>JAVBUL010000036.1:0-4534 GCA_031555415.1 Lachnospiraceae bacterium
CCAGACATATCTATTCTATCCATCCGCTGAAATTCACCTTCAAATACATCAGATACACCTTCAAATACCTTATAAAGGCATAATAGCAATACTATCTCTATTTTAATTAATGAATAACCATTGACAAAAACAAATACTCCACATACAAGGTACGCAAAAATGCACATAATCATTCTAACTGAAAAATAATCTTTGAATTTAAATTCACCTTTTGTATCAGTAACTTGATATGTTCTAATCTCGTAATATGCTATAGTTACCAACCATTGTGCAACCGATAACCCTAGTGAAAACATTCCTCCTATTTTTTCACCTGTAAATCTGCTGACTACCATTGTCATAAGCAAAGTCGAAATAGCAAATATTGCACTTCCTAAAGAATACCAAAAATATTTACTTTTTGTGTTTGTACTTGCCTTACCAACCATGAAATTCATTAAGTAATTAGTCATTTTTAATTTCGTCTCCAAAATCTAAGCAATAAGGAAAATGATTCTTCCTTTTTTCAACAGGTGGCATTTCCATATAATTTCCATATATAAAGGTTAGTTGTTCATGTATGTCCTTTTGAAATTTTAGTTTTAATTTTTCAAATTCCAATTCTTGTAACGGAAATGATTTTTTTCTACTTATCATATTTATGTATGGACTTGTATCACACAAATATGCCATTCTATCAGTATCAATATCATTATACATGCAACTGGCAGATTTACATTTTTTATAAATCCATTGTGGAGAAATTCTAAATATCACAAGAATAGTATGCACTATTGCACAAATGAAATGAGCTATTTTTTTCTTTATACCTGAAAATGGAAGTACTGGAAATGATATATGACGTAAAATCAAAATCTTACTCCAAAACCATGCCCTATGTGCTTGCTTTTTCATTTTCTTTTCATCATCTGAAACATTATCAAATGCATATACATCTAAAAATATTCCAAGCTCGCATTTTACGTTTTTCAGCGTTTCTTCTACAAACTTAGTTCCTTTAATCATAATTCTTGTCGTCATAAGAGGATAGTTTTTCATGTGTTCAGCATTGCCTATTATATATTTGTCACCATATTTTTCTTTGAAAACCGCAATCAGTTTTTCATAATCATTTCTTGGCAAACCAATATCAATATCATCATCCCATGGAATAAATCCCTTATGTCTCAAAGCCCCTATTCCTGTTCCTGCCAATGCAAAATACGTAAGACCTTGTTCCTCACAAACTGATAAAAAGTCTCGTAGAATTCTTAATTCTAACTCCTGTACATTTTTCAGAGTGATATCATCATATTCTCTCATATGTTTTCTCCGTTAATTACTTATTTAGCAAATCTTCCTTTATTTTTGTAGTTGAAATCTCTGGTGTTCTATTTAAATACACAACCTCACATAGTTCTTTTAGTTCATCGAACTTCCCTTCCCAATCATCTCCCATTACAAATGTATCCACTTTATACAATTTTACGTCTTCCTTTTTCTGTTCCCATGAGCACTCTGGAATAACCAAATCAACATATCGTATTGCTTCTAGAAGTGACTTTCTCTCTTCGTATGTAAAATAGCACTTCTTCTGTTTTTCTACCCAGTTAAACTCATCTGTAGACAACACTACTATTAAATAATCACCTAAATCTTTTGCCCTTTTCAATAAATTAATATGACCATAATGAAGTAAATCAAATGTGCCATATGTTATTACTCTCTTCATATTTTACCTCCGATTATATTTCATCAATTAATGTAATAATATCCTTAAAAGGCATAAGTTTAGAATCCACTTCCAATGCCCTGTGATTCTTTAGAATTTCTATTGCTGTCTGTTCCATTGCTGGAAATGCACTTCTAGTAAGCTGATTAGCATAGATAACTATGTTTACTCCGTGACTTGCTAATTCACTTTCTGTTACACTATTAAATGATGTTGGAACTACAACTATTGGAGTATCCTTGATTTTTTCTCTAAACTTATCACAAAACTCAAAAATTTCATCTGGCGACGTTCTTCTACTATGAATCATAATTCCGTCTGCACCAGCTTCCACATATGCAAATGCTCTCTTTAATGCATCTTCCATTCCTTGTTCTAAAATCAAACTTTCAATTCTTGCAATAATCATAAAATCTTCAGTTCTTTGTACTGATTTTCCTGCCTTTATCTTTTCACAGAAATTCTCAATAGTATCTTGTGTCTGTTCGACCTCTGTACCAAATAATGAATTCTTTTTAAGTCCTGTCTTATCTTCTATTATTACAGCAGAAACACCCATTCTTTCTAAGGTTCTTACATTATATACAAAATGTTCAATAAGACCACCTGTATCTCCATCTAAGATAATTGGTTTTGTTGTTACTTCCATAACATCATCTATTGTTCTAAGTCTTGATGACATATCTACTAATTCTATATCTGGTTTTCCCTTTGCAGTTGAATCACATAAACTTGAAACCCACATTGCATCATATTGATCTAATGCACCATTATTTGCCACGATTGTTTTTTCTGCTATTAACCCTGTTAAACCACTGTGTACTTCTATTGTTTTAACTGTAGGACACATACTTATTAATTGTCTGAGTCTTTTTCTTCTATATTCAGGCATTGCTAGCTTTTCTCTTGCAATTTCTTCTGCTTTCTTTACCTTTTCATTATAAGTATAAGATATTTCAATTAACTCTCCACCATAACTACTTAATGCTGCTACTACATTATCCCTAATAGCTGATTCTGGTCCGTTTCTCCAGTTATCACCGTGTATTACATAATTCGGCATAATTTCACTAATTATTTTATCATACATAATTGTGTTTTGAATTAAAACCTCATCAACACCTTCAATATTTTTTACTTGATTAACTCTTTCTTCAAAAGAAACAGTTGGAAATCTGTTAAAACGTACCATCTCAGAATCGCATAATACACCAACTATAACTTTGCCATATTTTTTTGCTTCTGCTATAATGTTTAAATGTCCTTCATGGATAATATCTGTACAAAAACATGTATATACTGTCTTCATTAAACTACTCTCCTTTAATATTATCATTATGATAATTCATAAAATTAACTTTATTCTCTACTGCAGTTTCTTTTGGTCTTCCTAAATCTTCTCTTGATTTTAAAGATACCTTTATTTCAATAAAAATAGGTCCCTTATTTATTTTCATATCTTTTAAAGCAAACTCTAATTCTTCACTATTATTTACAATATAAGTTTTTTCATATCCACATTGCTCTGCTATCTTATAAAAATCTTGTCCTACCGAACCTGTTGGCATTCCGCCTACTGACTCATGAGAATCATTGTTTAAGCATATATGATAAAAATTTTGTGGATTTTGATTTCCAATAAACGCCAGACTTCCCATATGCATTAGTACCGCTCCATCACCGTCTATACAATATACTTTTGAATCACTCTTTTCCTTTGCAATTCCAAATGCTATCATTGAAGCATGTCCCATGCCTCCTACTGTAAGAAAGTGCTGTGCATGTTGTCCCAATATCATGTCACTCTTCTCATAAACCTCTCTTGATATCTTTCCTGTTGTAGATATCAAATAGTCTTTTTCATTAATATTTTCTAGTATTTTACCAATAACTTCTTCCCGTACTAATGTATATCCGTTATCATTTAATGCTTCTTCTCTCTTTTCAAATGTATCTTTTTTTACAATTATTGCATATTGTAAACTATCATCTAGATAACTCTTTGCCTCCATAAAAATACTTTGCATTTGTTCGTCATTTGTATTCTTATCAATAATTGAATATTTAATATCAAGTATCTGAAGCTGCTTTTCTGTTACTTCGCCCATAAAAACGTGCTGAGGTTCATCCTTTACTCCCGGCTCGCCTCTCCATCCAACAACTAAAAGCATTGGAACATCATAAACCTTCTTATTAGCCAATGATGTAATGGGATTTACAATGTTTCCCAATCCACTATTTTGCATGTAAATACATGAAGGTTTTCCTGTTGCAAGGAATACTCCCATTGCTAATCCAATTGCAGAACCTTCATTTGGTGTTGTATAATGATCTAGTTGTCCTTGTCCATCTGTATTTATATAATCGCAAAATTGCTTTAATGTTGAGTCTGGTACACCAATCAAAGTGCTTATTCCTATATTTTTTATTTCACTTACGAATCTTTCTGCTTTCATCTTAATCCTCCATACATTTCGCAATTTCTCTTAATTAATCATTATATTTAATAGGGATTGATACCCCCATATCTACTAAACCTGCTTCTAATACTTTAAAAAATTCTTTAATATCATTTTCATCAATTGCGCCTACTGCACATAATCTAAATGTATTTGTATTAGATATCTTTCCCGGATAAATTGTAAAACCTCTTTCATAACAATAATCATGTATCTTTTCAAAATCCCAATTTTCATCATCTGGGTATACTACAGATACTACCAAGCCTGCTTGCCACTCTTTCTTTATTACATCTTTAAGACCAAGACTTCTTATTCCCTCATGTATTGCTTCAAAAACTCTTGTATGTCTTTCCCATTTAGC
>JAVBUL010000085.1:0-3532 GCA_031555415.1 Lachnospiraceae bacterium
GAGGCTTGGTTGGGTCTCTTTTTATGTAGCCATTTTTTTCTAAGGTTTCTAAATGAGAATGTACGGAAGATGTTGACTTTAAATTAACCGCCTCACAAATCTCACGAACAGCTGGTGGATATCCTCTTTTTAATATTTCTGTTTTAATATATTCTAAAATTTCTTGTTGCTTTGCAGTAATTTTTCCGTAACTCATACATTACCTCCACTTTATGATTAATTGATTTAACTTAGTATAACATGAAAAAAAACAAAAAGCAAACATATATTCCAAAAATATGTTCGAAAAAGTATTGACAAAAGAAAATACGTTCGATATAATTACTTCAAGAACAAACGTTTGCGAACAAGCATTCGCAAGATAAAGACATTATAAACATGCTATATATGAAGGGTGGTACAAAAGATGGCAAGAGAATTAACAAATATATATGAATATGATTCTTACGAATATAGACGTCAGCTAAGAAAGCAAAAGATGCAGCGAAGACGTAAAAGAGAAGTAAGAAAACATATCACATTAATGCTTTTAGGAGTTGTTTTGGTGATTGGAATCTTTCTTTCTTTTCATGCCATTAATTCTAAAGCAAATTCAGACCTCTCAGGTGTAAAATATAAATACTTTACAAGCATTTCCGTAGCTTATGGTGAAACCCTATGGTCATTAGCTGATCAATATGCAGATGAACATTATAAGAATAACGAAGCATATATTAATGAGGTTATTCAGATTAATCATTTAAGTAGTGAAAAAATTCTAGCAGGGCAGTACCTAGTTATCCCATATTATTCTTCGGAATTTATCGGCGCTACAGCGAAAAATTAGTAAAACATAAAAAATTAGAAAGGCATCGGATGCAATCACCTATGATTTATTTTAAAGTGAAGGTATCAGATGCTTTTTTATTGGTCTTTTAAATATTTCATGATAAGATGGTATAAATATGTTGGGAGGTAGATTTATGAAAACAACAGTAGTTGATCTGTACTCGATGGCTTCGACTGGATCAGTTAAGACAGAGATACAAGAAGGTATATTAAGCATGACAACAACACGTGCGATTCATGATGTTGGGTTTAATATTCGACGTGACAAAATCTCATCTTATTTGACGATTCCAGGGAAATATCACTTACCACTTAAGATTGATATGAGCTTCCACATTGATACACCAGAAGTATTATTACTGATGGGGATGGGACATATTAGCATAGGCTCCCCATGGATGGAAAACCGAAGAATAGAAGATATTAGTGAGCCTATGGGAAAACCTAAAATGTTTGATAATAGAATTCCTTTTAACGAGATTATAGATGTTTCTGTTATTTTAGGTATAAAGGAAATGCAAATATTGATTAATGGAGAAGAGCGTTATTATTCTAAACGAGAGCGTTATATGAAGTCACAATATTTTGAAGAGCAGAATATTGCGGGCTTTACGTTTGGTATAACTTGTACGAAACGTGCGAAGTTAGATATTCATTCGATTATTATTACTGAATATGAGCAAACTTCAATACCTATCGAACATAATCCAAGTGAAAAGCAATTAGACAAAAATATAATGGTGCAAGAAAAACCTTCTTTTGATGTGTGCATAGAAAATTTGCCTAATGAGATAAAAAAAGAAATTATAGATACAGATATGTTTTTAAAGTCTTTAAAAGGGTTAAAATTTAAGAGAATCATTGAGAAACATGGTAATAAAATAACTTATGTTGAATCTACTCAAGGGGTATCATACGCCTTATATCTGAGCGATAATGTAATGCATCATTCCATACAGTTTTACATTGTTACAAATTCTAGACCAGAGCAATGGCACAGGGTAAAGAATCCATTAGATGAGTTATTAGAGAAAATGGAGGATGTGAATCCTGACCTTGCTAAAAGAATATTTTATAATTTGAATGAATGTATTGGCTGTGGTGATAATTGTCTAGCAAAAACAGTTTATACCTTCCAATCAGAACGAAAAGTATCTTGTCACGGAAATATATGTTTTAAAATGTGTATTTCTGATTTTCAAGATGTTAGGGAATTCTTTTTAATTATGCAACAATTTTTAATAAATTAATATTGACTTTGACGCTACGTCAAGAGGTAGTATATGAGTACGGAAGGAGATATAACTATGGAATATGGGATTAAACAATTATCAGAACTAGCTGGAGTAAGTGCACGTACTTTACGCTACTATGATCAAATTGGCTTGCTTAGCCCACTTCGTACGACAGAATCTGGTTATAGATATTATGGGAAAGAAGAATTAAAAAAGCTACAGCAGATTATGTTTTATAAGGAAAGAGGCTTTGATTTACAGACAATATATGAACTTTTGTATAATAAGGAGTTTAACACCTTAGAAGCGCTATATGAGCATCTAGAGGAACTAGAAGCACAGCAGGCTAGAACCCAAAATATTATCTCTAACGTAAAAAATACGATTGCAGAAATGAAAGGTGAATATGTTATGAGTGATAACGAAAGATTTGATGCTTTTAAAAAGCAGTTAGTAAAAGAAAATGAAGAAAAGTACGGCGAAGAAATACGTAGCAAATATGGTGATAACCAGGTGGATGAATCCAATCGTAAAATGATGAATCTTTCAAAAGAACAATATGACGAGCTACAGGAGTTAGGCGCTCAAATCAATGAAAGGCTAGAAAAAGCTGTAGAGACAGGAATAAGCATTGAAAGCGATGAAGGAAAACAGATTGCCATAGCTCACAAAAAATGGCTTAGCTTTACATGGCCAAAATATTCCGCAGAGGCACATAAAGGCTTGGTGGAAATGTATATAGCTGATGAAAGATTTAAAGCATATTATGACGGAAAAATAAGCGGATGTGCAGAGTTTTTAAGAAATGCAGTACACTATTGGGTAGATAAAATTTAAATAGTTAAACGAAAAATGTATGGTCCCGAAAGGGCCATACATTTTTCGTTATAAGAATTATAGTATAATGGCTTGTATTATTTCGTTCATTATATTATTAGTGCTAGGAAAACCATTATTAGACAGTAAGATAATGGCCGACTTACTTGGAAGGTGGAGCCTTTGTTTATTTGTAATTCCAGGCATCCCCCCGTTATGTCCAATCCAATTGTCAAATTTCTCAAACCCAAACCCAAAACGATCATTAGCTATATGAAAACAAAGTTCCCAACTATGCATGCTCAATAAACTCATATTTTGCATAGTCGAGCACCATAATTCCATATCCTTTATACTTGAGACAACACCGCTATCGCCACTATTCATTCCATGCTTTCCGCAATCGATGATATTTCCCAATTCATCTTTTATATATCCTTTAGCATCAGCAAAAAGGCCATTTGTATGTGAACTGTTCATACCAATTACTTTAAATATTGTGGAAGTTACATATTCATTAAAGGACATGTTTGTAGTTCGTTCAATGATATCAGAGAGGAAATGATAATTTGTATTCGAATATGCAGTTCTTGTTCCAGGTTCAAAATGTAGAGGATAATTATTTACTAAAATTAGACATTCTTGAAATGTAT
>JAVBUL010000131.1:0-21230 GCA_031555415.1 Lachnospiraceae bacterium
TTTAGAAAGCTGCAATCAGAAAGTCTTAATTCATGCACGGGACATTATTCTCCTGTGACACAGATATATGATATAGGAATCTCAATTTTGTCAGGTTTACTTGGACTCTTTATATACTGTGGTATACTGGTAAAACTCAATATTTTTATTGTGTTGTTTTTGATTTTAACAACATTTATAAGTTATTTTTTAAACAAACGCATTGTTAAATGTTTGTCAGATAATAATAACGAAAAAATAGGTTATGGACAAAAAACACAATATATTAATATTGTATCAGGTGATTTGAAGTCAGCAAAGGATATAAGACTTTATAATATGTTTCCGTGGCTTGAAAAGATTTATCTAAATAATGCTAACGGGATTGCAGGATGGTATAGACGATACACACAAAAAATGTTTGGTGTTTCTTTTTTTGATGGGATTCTTGCTATGCTTCGTGAAAGTGTTGCATACGTATATTTGTTATATCTCGTTATAAATTCACAGATTAGTGTATCGGATTTTGTGTTACATTTTGGAGTTATAACGGGGTTTACGGTTTGGCTTTCAGGTATTTTTGGACAAATAAATATTCTTAACAGTGTTGGTCTTGCATTTAATTATCTTCGTACATACCTTGAATATCCTGATAAATATTTACGTGATGGAGGAATTGATACTTTAGATATCATGGATTTGCCAAAAGAGATAGAACTAAAAAATGTTAGTTTTCGTTATGACGGAGCTAAAACAGATACTTTGAAAAACATAAATTTAAAGATAAATCCTAAAGAACGTCTTGCAATTGTTGGTCTTAATGGCGCAGGAAAGACAACTTTGATTAAATTAATATGCGGACTGATTGACCCTACAGATGGAGTTGTATTGTATGATGGAATTGATGTGAAAGAATATAATCGTATAAGCTATTATAAACTTTATGCCGCTGTATATCAGCAATTTTCTATTATGCCGGTAACTATTGCTGAAATCGTTGCTGAAAAACCATATGAAGAAATAGATATTGATAAGGTAGAAACATGCTTAAAACAAGCTGATTTATGGAGCAAGATTTCAACTTTATCAAAAGGCTTAGAAAGTCAATTTGGTAAGACTATTCATGATGATGGAGTGGAATTTTCAGGTGGAGAGATACAAAAATTACTCCTTGCTCGTGCTTTATATAAGCCGGCTCCTGTTTTGGTTCTTGATGAACCAACGGCAGCACTTGATCCTATATCAGAAAGTAAGCTTTACCAGACATATAGTGAATTAACAAGAGATAAATCAACAGTGTTTATCTCTCATAGGCTTGCTTCTACAAGGTTTTGCAATCGTATTTTGCTTATTGAAAATGGTGAGATTTTAGAAGAGGGTCCACATGAAAGCCTTATTTTAAGTAAGGGCAGATACTATGAGATATATGAAACCCAAGCAAAATATTACCGTGAAAATAAAGAGGATGGGGAGGTGAAGGTATGAATAAAATGTCTTTAAAAGAACGCATTTCCATAACTTCTCGTGGCTATGGTATTTTGAAAAAGTATTGTCCAGGTCTTGCGGGAGGGAGAGCATTGTCAGCCTTATTAAGTTCTCTGCAGCCATTTGCAACAATATGGTTTTCAGCACAGATTATTAATGAAATTTCAAATAAAAGAAGAATGGATATTATCAGTATTTATGTTATATTAGTCGTAATAATTAATTTTGCAACTTCTTTGGTGCGTAGTATTGTTGATAAATTATGCAACGAGAAAGAATCACAGATGTGGACTTTTTTTGGAAAGATATTTGCGGACAAAGAGCTGACAATGGATTATGTTGATTTAGAAGATGCTGGGATTCAGCAACGACGGAATGAAGCAGAAGAAGATTTGTATATGTTTGGAAATGGTCTTGGACAGCTTGTTTGGGGTGTAACAGGACTTGTACGTTCCATCGTAACAATTATTGTTTCAATATCAATGACAGTTACATTATTTACACTACAATCAGGTAATTTAGTAATAGATAATCCATTATGGATAGTGGCTTTATTGCTTTGCATTATTATTGGAGGAAGATGTAACTCAAAAGCTTCAATAAAAGAAAATGACGTTTTTGTTAAATGGTGTAAAGAAACTGTTTGGTTTAATCGTATGTTCAGTTTTTTTGGCAAAGATTTATATATGGAGCCGGAACATGCAAAGGATATACGAATATATGAACAAAATGATATTGCTGACAAAGCACTTGGAAAGCTACTTCGTAGAGATAAATCAGCAGACAAGTCTGTTTTTAAAATGTCATTGTATCAATCTGTTGCGACTGTCATTGTAGGTATTGTTAATGCACTTTGCTATATATTTGTGGTATTAAAAGCAGTGTTTGGTGCTTTCGGGGTAGGAAGTATTGTTCAGTATGTCGGCGTCCTGAATTGCCTCAGTCAAGGTATACAAGAATTAATGTATGTAATAGCTGACAATGAAGTATATTGCATGCATTTAAAAAGCTTATTTGAATATCTTGATATTCCTAATAAAAAGTATCAAGGAACGATTCCAGTTGAAAAAAGAGCATTTTGTGATGATGGTGATAATGATTATGAGATAGAGTTTCGAGGTGTAAGTTTTAAATATCCAGCATCAGATACATTTGCTCTGCGTAATGTGTCAATGAAATTACGCATCGGTGAGCGACTTGCTGTAGTAGGAATGAATGGCAGTGGAAAAACTACATTTATCAAACTGCTTTGTCGCTTGTACGACCCAACAGAGGGAGAAATTCTCCTTAATGGAATAAATATTAAAAAGTACGATTATGATGAATATATGAGTATTTTTTCAGTGGTTTTTCAGGACTTTAAGCTGTTTGCGTTTTCTCTTGCTCAAAATGTTTCAACGTCTGTGGATTATGATGAGCTGCGTGTGAAAAAATGTCTTGATGAAGCAGGATTTGGATTAAGACTTTCTGGTATGCCTGACGGTACCCACACTTATTTGTATAAAGATTTCCATGAAAAGGGTGTTGAAATTTCAGGCGGAGAAGCACAGAAAATTGCACTTGCCAGAGCATTATATAAGGATGCACCATTTATGATTCTGGATGAACCAACGGCGGCTCTTGATCCTATTGCTGAGATGGAGGTTTATTCCAAATTCAATGAAATTATCGGCAATAAAACGGCAATATATATCAGTCATCGTCTATCATCTTGCCGTTTCTGTGATGATATTGTTGTGTTTGACAATGGAAAGGTAGTACAGAGGGGGAGCCATGATGTACTTGTTGCTGATACAAATGGCAAGTATTATGAATTATGGTCTGCTCAGGCACAGTATTATACGTAAAATCGTGTTTAGCCTGAAGAAAAATAGATTAATAATAGACAAGAAACAAGCTGAAAAGTGATAGAATAACAAGTGATATTGTGGTACAATATGGTCAGATGCAAATGCATCTGACCACAAATAAAGATTTTATAATTAAAAGATATATTCTAATATATCTTTTAATTAGTTAGTAATAAAACTATAACGGATGTTAAAATGGAGGTGAAATTGTGTCTTATATTCCAAAACCAAACCCTTGTTTTTTAGATAATTTACCAAAGTTTAGAGTAATTGGTCAAAGGCAAGTATATAAATCAAATGATAAATATTAGTCTTGGGATGAACTTCATGGTGAAATTGAAGTTTTTAATAAAAGAGGAAAACATATTATGGTATTAGATGCAAATGGTAATTACAAAAAAGATGCAGTGAAAGGAAGGAAAATAGATGTATAATAAAACATATATTCAAGCTTGTTTAGATGGTGAAGCAAATTTATTTGATTTAGATGATTATGTTGATTATTGGCATGAACATGATACCGGAAATACATTGCGTGAGTTTTTAGGTTTAACACCATATGAGTACGAAGAATGGGGGAAAAGTAGTGATAGCATTTTCAGGGATATATTAAGATGTCGTATTGATAATATTGAGTTTTCAGAATATTATCGTATGAGCGAGGAGAGAAGGATTGCTGCACGTTCATATGATGAAGAGGCTATTGATAAGTTAAGAAATGAGTCAAATGAATAGATTTATATCAGCACGTAAGTTTGCAAAAAATATTATTCAAAAGAAAAAGCTACATCCCCCCATAGATGTAAAAGCTATTTTTGATGAAATGAATATTGAAATAGAAGAAGAAGAAAATCAATACGGAATCGAAGCTTTTTCATATCTGAATAATAGCATTAAGGTCGTAATAAATACAGAGATAACGTTTTTGCCCCGTAGAAGATTTACGCTTGCACATGAATTAGGACATATATGTATACCATGGCATAATGGTGATACTAAATGCATTGCAGGTGATAATTATACTTTGGTTAGTGGTAAGAGGATGCTAGATACACAAGAACTAGAGGCTAATTTGTTTGCTTCAGAATTATTGATGCCTACAGATTGGGTAAAAGAGTGTATTGAGCTGTATATTAATCAAGGATTTATTAGTTTGGTTGAACATATGAAAAACGAAGCTAAAACATCAACTATGGCATGCTTTTTTGCCTTGGAGAACGCATTTGCTAGTGGTAATGTTTTTTTTGTAAGAAAAGACTTTCAAGAGTATTGGAGAATATTTAACAGTGTTAATACATGTACTATAAGTTGGCAGTATTCACCTGAGCAGAATATGGAATTTTTAAATATAATTTGTGATTCAAAAGAGGAGTGTGTCATTTCACAATATAGTATTATATATTATCAAGTTCTTTCATGTCCAACCAATGCCCAAATTAAAGATATTTATATATCATTAAATGGCAATTTTTTTGAATTACTAAAAAAAATATCGAATAATTGCCCAATAAAAACGCTCCCTTTTATGGATGATGTTTTGAGAGCACTTCCAGAAAAATATGTTATTTTCATTATTATGGATAATAAAATTGTTAAATGTCTTTGCGATGGTGATAGTCCTCTAAAAATGTTTTATAGACGATTAGATAGTAAGCAAATTTTTGATATAGCAAGGTCTTATGGCTTTGTATGCAATGATATAAAATTGAACAAAAATTATAGAATTTTGTATATTAAAGAAAAGTTTTTTTCTATACCTCAAAGTATTTATGCAGACCCAAATCCACTACTTAAGAGCATAGTAAATGATTTATACTGGGATGAAGATATTCAGCATAAATTAAAAAGTATTAATGGAATTGTAGCAAGTATTAATGGTAACAACAAGGGGGCAACTAGAGAAGAAATATATAATTTAGTTAAATACCGTTTCTTGATAGACGAGGGACTAATTGATTTTTGTGAACATGACCATTTTGAAAAATACATTGTTAATAAAATTGATAAGATGATTATGATGAGAAAATAAGTATATATTTGGAAGAAAGCAAATGTGTAATATTATGTAGTAGGCATTATTATTGTTGTTGTTTAATTTATTTGTCTGCATGGGAAAAGACTTAAAGAAGACAAAGTTTTTTTAACAATAATCCGATATAATAAACATATAAGAATTAGAATAAAAGGAGGCGTTTTATGTTTAACGAAATTTGCATATATGAAGCAAAACTAACAAAGTTAGATGAAATAGAAGAGTTGATGAAAGAAGTAGCTGAATTTTATTTAAGTCAAGAAGGTGTTATTGATGTTCACTATATAAAACGTACTCATAGACAAAAGTATTTTAATGCAGTTAAAGAGGGTGAATTACCCGTTCGCCTTACAAGAAATGTGGGTAAAGTAACCTATGTTCTATACTGGGTATTGGAAAATGAGGAAGTACATGCAAGGGTTTCAAAACTTGGTATAGACATATTTTACAAACGATGGAATCGTTGTTTGACTACAATGCCTAAAATAATATTAGGTGAAAACATTGTTTAGATGGTAAATCCCAATTTATAAAGTGATTATTTAAAGGGATATCTAGTTCTACCTACCAAAGAAAAATTATATTAGTATAATAAACAGAACAGTAAGTAAAATGATGTAATAGGTCGTGAAAATTATTCGAATTTCCCGACCTATTAATTTATAATTTACAAAGGTAAATCCCTTTTCTTAAATACAACACCACCTGCAATATAACAGATGATACCAATAAAAATCAATGCAATAAGCTTTCCTATAAACGCTTCACTATTTACAATGGCATCTGTATCAAAAAGAGTATTAATTGATAAATACCTTAATCCTTCAAGGGAATCACTTATACCTGATATCATCTTAAATGCAAAACAGGCAAGAGGGATTCCGGCACCCAATGCAAGGGATTTGCCAGAGGAATTGAAGATACATGAACCTAAAAATGAAATAGCACTTACGGTAAAGTGAAGGAGTAAACAACCTAATGTAAGCTGTAAAAATATATTGATATCAAGTTCACCTGGTTGTGTTAGTTCAGCAACAGCAATGCCAATCCCACTAATACAGCCAAACATAACAATAAGTGAAGCAACCATGTATACTGCACTTGTGAAAACGATTTGTATTCTCGAAAGTGGAGCGGATAAATCATTTGCCATACTACCATTATCGATTTTTCCTGCAATCATTTTATTACCTGTGATTATAATGTATATCATTGGAAAAATCACTGCAAATAATCCAAAATATTGATTGGATATAAAGGATATAAGTGAAGACATCTCACCAAGAGGGTTAAACCCACCCATTGATTCCTGCCTTCCAATCATTTCATTTATCATTTCAGGATCAAACACTTTCATAACAATTCCGATTAAAAGGCATAGAACACCAGTCATCATTGCCCATAGTTTTATATTTGATTTAAAAGTTTGTTTAAAATAATTCATACTAAACATTTTTTTCCTCATTTCTGCGTTGCTTTCTTCGCATATCAAGTTTGTGGGCGCAACGCAGACACAAACTTGCGAGTGAGAGATTAAAATCTTTCACTCTTTGCCTCCTTCATAGTAACTCATAAAATACTCTTCAAGAGTATGCGTCACTTCACTAATAAATCTTACTTTGTGCGTTGAAAGCACTAAAAGAAGCTCGTTTATATGTGAATCTTCAATGTCAATAATTATTTGGTTATAATCGGGCTTTTTCTCTCTAATAACAAAGCCACTGTTAATAACTGAATAATAATCATCAGTTGATAGAAATTCTATTTTAAAAGTTTTCTTTTCATTGCGTTTTATGTTTTTTGTGTTAACAATAGAGATGAGTTTGCCACCTTTAATCATGCCTATACGATCACAAGTATTCTCAACTTCCTCAAACATATGACTTGACATAAAAATACTTCTTCCATTTGCCTTCTCTGACTTTATAAGCTCAATGAAATTTGCTTGCATAAGTGGGTCAAGACCACTAGTTGGTTCATCAAGGATAAGTATCTCAGGGTTGTGCATAAATGCACAAACACTACCAATGTTTTGTTTCATACCTTTTGACATACGTTTTAAATCACCAGATGGATCAAGCTCAAACTGCTTTATTAGCTTATCGGCTTTTGTCATATCTTTAAGTCCACGTAAATTAGCAATGTACTTTATGTATGCAGAGCCTTTCATATCATTTGGAAAAGCAATTTCACCAGGTAGATAACCAATGTTTTTTTTAATATCTTTTGCTCTGTCCCATGAATCTAAGCTATTGATAGTTGTTTTACCAATCTGTGGTTTTGAAAAGCCTAAAAGATGTCGGATTGTTGTTGTCTTTCCGGCTCCATTTGGTCCTAGAAAGCCAAAGACTTCCCCTTTATTTATTTCAAAGGATACATTAAAAACACCTTTACTTTTTCCAAAGTCTTTTGTTAAGTTTTCTACTGTTAAGATAGACATAAGAAATCTCCTTTATATTATATTGTGTATAATTGACTAATCCAACATCGTGTTGTATGATTATCTTAACGTAATAAGAATATTCTATCAACCAACAATGATAAGGTGAATGTTGGATTTTAACTAAGGCGGTATTTATTATGAAAAAGCAACCTCAGCTAACTGCAATAACGAAGAAAAATATAAAAGATTCTTTTTGGGATATTTATTGTGTCAAACGTATTGATAAAATAACTGTTAAGGAAATTATGGATAAAGCAGGATATAATAGAAGTACATTTTATGAATACTATACAGATGTGTATGATGTGTTAGAACAACTTGAAGATGGATTACTTCCAAATATAGATAATATGTTTTTACCAATTCCAACAGCTAGCATTAATTTGGATAACTTTGGTTTTGATTCTCTTTTTAGATTTTACGAAGAAAATAATGAGTATTTTACTGTTCTTTTAGGTGAACATGGTGATCCATCATTTCTTAATAAAATGAAAAAATCAGTTGGTCAACTTATAAAACAAGAACTGATTGCTAAAGGGAAAAAAGATGATTTTGAATTAGATGTTATGATTGAATATAATCTTTCTGCGATGCTTGGTGTATTTAATCTATGGTTTACCAGTAAAGATAGACCATCAATGAAAAAATTTATTGAATGTGTATATAAAGCAGGGAATATTGGTAAATCATCAGAATAATTCTTTTAATAGGAAAATCATCAAAATCGTTCCAGCAAGAATTTGTTTTATAGTTCAGCTATGCTGAATCTATTATTATCGCAAAGTTCGGCTTTAGTCGATTTTTTCTTGACATAGTTAATCTACTTAACTATAATGTAGTTAAGTAGATTAACTAAAAAGGAGATAATAATATTTGAATCAAAATTTTATAGATGAGGCAGCAGAAATAGTATCACTTTTTTGCCGACTAAAGAATAGTACAAAATATGATTTACCAATTCGTTCAAGTGAGATGGGACTACTGATTTTATTACATAATAGTGTAGAACCTGTAACGCCTCTAATGGCAGCAGAGTTTTTTAAAGTTAAAAAACCAATGATTACAGCAATGATAACATCACTTGGTAGTAAAGGATATTTATATAAAACTGCATCATTAGAAGATAAGCGTAGCTTTACAATTAACCTTACGCAAAAGGGGATTGAACTTGTAAATGAAACAAAAAATGAATACTTAAAATCGTTAGAACTTCTTTTATCAGAAATGGGAGAAAATGATTTTAAAACAATGATTACAATGCTTAAAAAAGCAAATAAAATTTTATTGGAGGTGCTATAATGGGAAAAATCATGGTAACAGGTGCATTAGGCAATGTAGGTGGATATGTAGCAAAGCATTTAATTCAAAATGAACAAGATGTTGTGGTAGCAGATATTAATCTTAATGCACTTAATCAAAAGTATGGTGATACTGCAAAGACAGTATTGTTTGACTTTACTGACAGTGGAACATTTAAAAATGCATTGGAAGAAGTTGATAAAGTATTTATCATGCGTCCACCACATTTAGGAAAGCCAGAAGATTTAAAACCTTTTATTGAAGCCTTAAAAGCAAAAAAAGATATTCGACTTGTTAGTTTTTTATCATTAATTGGTGTCGAAAATAACCCTATTCCACCACATCATAAAATCGAAAAGTATATTGAGCAGGCGAGTTTGCCATATTGTCATATTCGACCAAGCTTCTTTATGCAAAATATAAGCGGGATTCATGCATTTGAGATTAAACATTTTAATCGTATCGTTGTTCCTGTACGTAAAGCTCTTACTAGTTTTATTGATGCAGAAGATATTGGGGAAATTACAGCTAAGGTATTAAGTGAACCTGAAAAGCATCAAAATCAAGGATATTCTATTACTGGACCAGAGGCTATTGATTATTATGAAGCAGCCAATATACTTTCAGAAGAACTAGAACGAAAGATAGAGTATGTTAATCCAAAACCATCATTAGCTAAAAAGTATTGGATAAATATTAGGGGGTTAGATAAAGAATACTCAACAGTGATGGGAATGTTGTATATGATGACGCGCATGGGTACGGCTAAAAAGGTCACAAGCACATTTGAAGATGTTATGGGAAAGAAACCGCAATCATTTAGACAATTTGTAAAGAAAAATTTGTCTGCATGGAAATAACGAAGATGGAAAGTTAACATCACTAAAAAAAATGAATGTAAAGTTTTTAGCTAAAACAGTCGATATACCAATTAAGAAACTATGTTTATGTCAGCACCAAGGAGGGTGAAAGTATGGGACTTAGTATTGGTTCAAATTCCAATGTAACAAAAATGGCACTAAAAAGCACCGACGGAACGGTAGCTGGAACTGTAACCAAAACCAAACCAAGTAAGGTAAAGAAAAAGAAATTACAGTATAATTTAAAGGAAATTTCATCACAGCTAATGCGGGCAAAAACATCAGGAAGTGCTAGCCGTATAGCGGCGAGAGCACGTACGAAAGCGGCAACACTCCGCAAAAAGTTAAAATCAGGTGAGTATGATGAGAAAGAACTAGAGGCTGCTATAATCCACGCTGAACAGATGGAACGTATTGCCAGAAAACGTGTCAAGCATTTACAGGAAGAAGAAAGCGTCAAGACAAGCGGTGGTGTATGTGCAGCAGAACTAGAGGAAGATGTGGATATTGATTGGGAATCAGTCGAAAGCCTTGATAGTACAGAACCTGAAATGGAAGAAATGATGCAGGAAATGATGATGCAGGAAATGCAAGAGATGATGCAGGAGTTTCAGGAAATGATGGAGGATACTACAGAGCAAATGGATGAATCAATGGGATTAGATGAACTGTCAGAAGAATTGACAGTGAGTGTTTCAAAAGAAATGGATCCCGCTGATTTAGAAATGTTAAAGAAAAAGCATAGGGCAGATGAACTTCGTGAAATAGCCAAAGCTGATTTGAAGTATTTGAAAGCTATGTTTGACATATTAGAAAAAGAGAAGAATGATATTGCAAATGGAGTATCTTTAGAACTTGGAGGGGTTGAAGTGCCGGTTATGGTTGAGGCTCCTGTGGTTACAGAAGGTGTGGCTATTAATGTGACAGTATAAAAAAAGATTCGGCTAAAGCCGAACAAAAGATTCAGCAAAGCCGAACAAAAGATTCAGCAAAGCCGAACAAAAGATTCAGCAAAGCTGAACTTTGCAAGAACAGCATAATTGTTGCGATAGCGCAACGATTATGCTGTTTTTCTGGAACATGTTTTTAAAATTTATAACTTCGTTTTTTCTAAAAATGTTTTCACTTTCTCAAGTCCTAATTCATCAGCTTCACGGAATTTTTTCACACAATCTGCCATTCTGTTTCGAACATCAGGAATCTCAAATATTTCTATTTTTGCAGGGTCACCAATTTCACTGTTATACCCAGTTTCTCTATTACCCATGATATCATTCGCATACATAAAATGTTCCACAAGTATTTGTATCTCATCATTTATTTCGGGGAAATATTCTTTTGCTTGTTGGAAAAAATTCATAACATAAAAACGTCGCTCAGCCATGTTGCTCCATGTATTGCTGTATGATGAACATATAAGTTCCCATAGTTCTTCATCGGTTTTAGATTCATCCACTTCAGCATCTTGACCACCGGGAACAGCCCCCATACGTCTTGCTTCGGTGAGCATTTCATTTTTATCCATGCGTAGGAATGCTTCCCATTCATCATAGTAATGACGTTTTTCACCATTGATGTTTTCGTTAAGGCAATCATAAATTCTGTGTACACCTTTACGGTATATATCTTCAAGTGAAAATGTCTCTTCACGCTTTCCTGCAACGAATAAGGAAGTGTCCTTGTTATACCAATTCGGTACTTCGCTTATTTTAGGCTGTGCGTTATTTTCCATATCCATAAAATATGGTAAGTAGTAATAAGCAAGAAGAGTATTTCCATTATCTTTATATCCTACGATTATGCTTCCGCAAAAGTATTCACCTTGTGGTATAATCACAGGTTGTTTCAGAGTACAAAGAGTATATTTTATTACTCTTATCATATCAGTTTCGTTCAGATAATCGCTGTGTGCAGAGTCAGCATAGAAGGTATGATACAGAGAAAATCCTGCGGTTTCCCATAAATATTCGGTATCTTCCTTAGTTACAAAATCCGCAGGCTGTGTAGCATTACCTGAAATAACATCCGCAATTGTATAACTTCTGTCTTTGCACCAGTCTCCGTCAAAGATAAAACCATAGCCTTGTCCTGTATAATCAAGGAAATATGAAAAATCATTGGCAAAGCTCACATAGGCAGGTCCATAATGCTTGACTTCAGGAGGGATTTGTGTGCTCTTATCCGGTAAAATAAATTCTACGGGATATGGTTTATCCATTCCTGCTTGTTCCATCATGTTTGCAAGTTTTGGTGTTTTTGGCGAATAACTCTCTGTGCTTGTTTCATTTAGTTTTTTAATTGGTTGACTCATAGTTATATGCTCCTTTTCGTTTTTCTTTAATATATCAAAAATATTTTAGCTTGACTTATCATTTTGTACGAATTTTTATAGGGCAATACATTTTTATTTTAAGGTTGTTAAAATCTTCTTTTGCTTCATAAACTGCAAATATTTCTTTTTTATCAATATTCATACCATTATCAAAAGCAAAAGCATATAACATTTCTGCGTAGCGGTCATAATCGCCCATGACATTGCTTTCTAATACAAGATAATTATTTGAGTTTGTGGTAAAGCTTATTATGTTTTTATCTTTTACGAGACGTAATCCAGAATTAATCCTAACGCCACAATTACAAGAATTTATCCCTTTATGCAAATATAGTTCTTTGGATGTACTTATAATATATGGATAATTTGAAGTTATATATTTCATTACTATTTCAGAAGCGATTTCTTCTGCATTATATCCTGTGGCTTTCGCAGTAATAAAATGGAGTTCAGGATTTTTTATTAAGCTGATTTTTGTAATTTCAGTGCGTTCTCGAATAGGAAGATATAATTTAAGTTTAGTAGTTTTCCCGTTTTTTATAATATATTCTTCATAATACGGATTGCCTGTGTATTCAAACATACTGTTTTGGAGCCATTCTGAATATAAATAATCCCATGCAGTGTTTATCTGTTGTTCGTTATTATGAACGAGCGATGTAGCAAACATTGCATTAATACAGGGAATTTCATATTCTATTTTAAATCCGCATGAGTTTAAAACGGAATAATCACATTTAGTATCCGTAAGATAAAGCTCATAGCAGAATTTGTTTCCCACCTGCTTTCCGTTTCGGCCAAAAATCCGTCCAGAATAATTCGGGATAGTATTCATAAATTTACGTATTGCTATGTTTTCAATATTAGTTAATCTTGAATGATAATATAAAATACGTAGTGTGGATGGAATGATATAATTTGAAACAGTAATGGATTGTAAGGGTTTGTTGCCAAACGGTGGGAAAAAATAATATGTATCTCCCATTTTATATTCCGATGGCGTTAAATTAAGAGTTTGCTTAACAGAACGGCATAATGCTTGATGTGATGAGTAACCGCACTGAAAAGCAATATCAGTTATACTCATATCAGATGTTTTCAATAAAGCCAAAGCATTTGAAAGCCTTCGCTTGCGAATATATTCCTTTACAGAATGACCACTTATATTATAGAAATCGTGATATAGTTTATCACGAGAGACATAACCAATATTTGCAAGAAGAGTGGTATCTAAATCATCCGATAAATTGTTTTCTATATATCGAAAAAGATAGTGCATATGTTCATTTTTATAATAATCTTCATTCATATCATACCCACCTTCCGATTTCTTAATTGAATTTTTGAAACTAATTCTATAATATTTCTAATAAATTGTCAATGTTTGAGCACTATGCTATTTATGCAATAAATGATTACTGCTGACGAAGAGTAGTAAGTATAGTATAATAATTCAACCAATGGTTGAAAAAGTTCAACGAATGAGTTATTACATAATACTGAAATATAAATTACAATACATATATAAAACAAGCATAGAGAGGAGAAAATATGTATACAAAGATATTAGCATCAAACATAATTAAATTCAGAAAACAAAAAGATTTAACACAAGAGGGGTTAGCTGAAAGGTTAGGATTAACATTTCAAGCAGTTAGTAAATGGGAAAATAAGCAATCTAGTCCGGATATTATGTTACTTCCTATGTTTGGAGCGGTTGCTAAACCGCTCCATTATTATTTTTCTTGTTGATATCCTATAAATGGTTGTGGTATAATAGATTGGAAATTCAGCTTACTAGCTGATTTGAAATAATATGAATGGAGCGTAATTATGCTAAATGAAGATAAAATCAGACTTATGACAAAGCTTGCGATGTATGAGCAAAATAGCGGAAAAAAGTCAATACCAGTAAGCAAATATTATCGTTCAGATTATATGAGCCTTAAGCTTATAAATTCATCAATTACAGTTACAGTTGCATATGTTATATTTTTGGCTTTAATAGTGCTTGCAAATGTAGAAGGTTTTGTAGAAGGTTTAGTATCTCCGGATATGGACATTATAGGACTGGGGATTAAAATTGTAGTTGGTTATGTAGTGGTATTTTTAGTTAACTTTGTGGTATCATATATTATATACTCTAAAAAATTCAAGAGTATAAGAGTTGAGTTGAAAAATTATAATGCTGAATTAAAACAACTATATCAAATGTATAAAAATGAAGAAACTTATAATGAAAATAATTTCTTTAGTGAAGAATTTGATATAAAATTTTCGGGAGAAAATAACTTAAACAGCGATACAAGGGAACTTGGAGGAATTTACGATGACGAAATTATTGACAATTAGAGAAGAATTTAAAAGGATATATGCATCATATAATACATATATAAGACCAATAATTAAAGCTATTATAGCACTTATATCGATTATTATTATTAATTCAAATATAGGTCAAATGAGTTTATTAAAGAATCCGGTGGTTGTAATAATATTATCATTAGTTGCAGCATTTTTACCAAATGCATTATTAGTTATGATGCTTATGGCTGTTATCTTGGCTCACGTATCAGCGATAGCTATTGAAATGGCAGGTTTTTTATTTATAGTTATCTTTGTTATGTATTTATTCTTTTTTAGATTTACATCAAAGGATAGTGTGATACTATTATTGGTGCCATTATTATTCTTTTTAAAGATTCCATATATTGTACCACTTATGGTTGGATTAGTATTAACACCGGTATCTATTATATCAGTTGTATTTGGTATAATAATATTTTTCTTTTTGAATTATATTTCATCAAACTTTGATGCAGTAGTGACGGCAGCAGCGTCAGACGGATTAGGTCAGATGTCAAGTATGGCAAATGCTGTATTTAAATCAAAGGCATTATACCTTACATTGATAGCATTTATTTTAGTTATATGTGTGGTTTACGTTATAAAAAGATTATCAATAGATTATTCATGGATAGTTTCAGTTCTTTCAGGTGGTGTTCTATGTATGATTATAATGTTAATTGGAAATTTAAAATTTGATATGAATGAAATCGTATCTATCGTATCTATTTTCGTAGGAGGAATCATAAGTATAATAATAGTCATGATAGGTCAGTTTTTTGTTCATTCAGTGGATTACTCCAGAACTGAGTATACGCAGTTCGAAGATGATGAATACTATTACTATGTAAAAGCAGTGCCAAAGATTAAGGTGACTACAGCACAGGTAAATGTTAAGAGAATTAATGCAAGAAAATTAAAAAGAAAATAAAAAAGGAGAGTAGGAAGTGATTGCGACAATACAAGAGTTTTTTAGAACTTATATTCCACTAAAAATTGAATATTCAGATGTCATAGAAATCATTATCCTTTCTTTCTTATTTTATAATGTATTGGTATGGATAAAAAACACTAGGGCATGGGCTCTTTTTAAAGGTATTTTAATTATTATATCATTTGCATTAGTAGCATTTGTTCTAGAACTTAATACGATACTATGGTTGGCAGAAACATTATTAAATGTTGGAATAGTAGCAGTTGTAGTAATATTTCAGCCGGAGCTTAGAAAAGCACTTGAGCAACTTGGTAGGAAGAAGTATTTTGCTAACTTATTTGGTACAGAGGGCTATAATGGAACAGCAAGATTTAGTGACAGAACAATAAATGAAATAGTAAAAGCAACTTATGAGTTAGCGAGAACAAAAACAGGTGCTTTAATGGTGATTGAGCAAGAAATCAGTCTTTCTGAATACGAAAAGACAGGAATAGATATTGATTCCTCTATTAGTAGTCAACTGCTAATAAATATATTTGAGAATAATACACCATTACATGATGGAGCAATAATAATCAGAGGTGATAGAATTGTATCAGCAACATGCTATTTACCACTTTCTGATAATATGGAAATAAGCAAAGAGTTAGGTACTAGACATAGGGCCGGTATAGGAGTTAGTGAAGTAACAGATTCCTTTACAATTATTGTTTCAGAAGAAACAGGAGCAGTATCAGTTGCTATCGGTGGAAGAATTATAAGAAATCTAGATGGTGATAAGTTAAGGCAACATTTGATTAAAATACAAAATAAGCAAGTAGATGTAAAGAAATTTAGACTTTGGAAAGCAAAAAAATAGATAGGATGTTTAATGATGAAAAAAACAGGCTGGAAAATGGTAAAAGAAAAGCTATCTAACAACTTAATATTAAAAGTAGGTTCGATTTTGTTTGCTGTTATTCTTTGGCTTGTTTCGATAAACATAAATGATCCTCAAAAAACCGTTACGATTAAGAATATACCGGTTGAGATTTTAAATGCAGATATTATTACCAGTAATGATATGATATACAATATTGTATCAGGTGACACAATATCAGTAAAAGTTACAGGCCCAAGGACAATAGTTGATTCATTGAAGGCAAAAGATTTTACAGTGACAGCAGATTTTAAAGATATATCTCAAACTAATGCAGTACCTCTTAAAATAAGCCTAAATAATGAAAGCTATGAATCAAAGGTGGTTATTGGTGAAAAAAGCAGTAACACCATGAGGCTTGAGATTGAAGAGGTTCTAACGAAAGAGTATACGGTAACCCCAGAATTTGTCGGAAGCGTAGCAAGCGAGTATACATTGCACCAGAGCAGTTTAGAAGAAACACTTGTAAATATAAGAGCACCGGAATCGGTTCATAAGATGATACAAAAAGTAGTAGCTGTAGTTACTCTTAATAGTACAGAAACAGAGGATTTTACCTATTATGGAAATATTGTAATTTACTCATATCAAGGAAATAAAATAGAACCAGATGAAAATAATATTTTTTTAGGTGAAACAACAAAAAAAGTTTTTGGAACAGTTTATTATAAGAAAACGATTCCTTTAAAGTATACTGTAGTAAATAGGCTGGGTGCGACTAATATTATGGGTGCAATAAGTGCTACTCCGGAAGAGATAACCATTGCAGGCAGAAAAGAATTATTAGATGGAATATCAGAGATAGTAGTTCCTGATGATACAATAATAGTGGATGACAGTAATACGGAATTTGTACTTGATATACAAGGAATTTTACCAGAGGGCACATATTTGATAAGCAACATAAAAGAGCTTACTGTTATTGTGTCAATTGATAGGGTAAGTACAAGGAAATTTGTAGTAAATGCAAATGACATAGGAATTAAAAATATACCAGATGGTCTGAGTGGTTCAATTGTAACCAATGGAGATATTACAATTGAGGTTTCAGGGCAGACGGAATTGATAAATGTATTAACGGATATATCCCCGGAAGTAAGCCTTGAAGGATTAGGAGAAGGGAATCATATGTTACAACTAGTAGTGACATTGCCTGAGGGTATAAAGCTTGTAAATCCTATTAGTATTGAAGTGAGCTTATATGATAAGGATAAGCAGACCGAAAAAGAAACAGAAACAGATGATACTACAACGCCAACAACGGAGAAAAACAGTGAAAATAATACGACTCCTCCAGATCCGGATCCAGGACCGGGAGAGGAAGAAGTATAGCGTAATAGACATAGTGGAGGAAAGTTAATGGTTAGTCAGAAAGTAACGATTAGAAATTTATCTGGGTTGCACCTTAGACCAGCAGGGAATTTGTGCAAGATGGCAGTTAAGTTTATATGTAAAATTACATTCAAAAAAACAACAGCTTCAAAAGAGGTTTTCGTAAATGCAAAAAGTGTAATAAGTGTACTGGGAGCATGCGTAAAGTGTGGAGATGAAATTGAACTTACTTGTGAAGGTGAGGATGAAGAAGAAGCGTTAAAGAGTTTAGTTGAGGCAATTGAAAGTGGATTAGGCGACTAAAGCATGAGAAGAAATACTAAGATGCTAAAGCATCTAACAATTTTATGAAAGGAAGTATTAAAAATAATGGGTAAATATTTTGGAACTGATGGATTTAGAGGAGAGGCAAATGTTTCACTTACTGTGGAGCATGCATTCAAAGTAGGTAGATTCCTTGGATGGTACTATGGACAGAACCATAAAGCCAAAGTAGTGATTGGAAAAGATACAAGAAGAAGTAGTTATATGTTTGAATATGCACTTGTTGCAGGTCTTACAGCTTCAGGAGCAGATGCATACTTATTGCATGTTACTACAACTCCTAGCGTTTCATATGTAGTTAGATCAGAAGGATTTGATTGTGGAATTATGATATCAGCAAGTCATAATCCGTTTTATGATAACGGTATAAAGATTATTAATGCACAAGGCATGAAACTTGAAGCAAATGTAGAAGATAAAATTGAAAATTATATAGATGGAAATATAGGCGAAGTACCTCTTGCAGTTAAAGAAGATATAGGAAGAACAGTTGATTATTCAGCAGGAAGAAACAGATACATAGGATATCTTATATCTATTGCAAGCCGTTCTTTTAAAGATAAGACAGTAGCACTTGATTGTTCAAATGGTAGTGCTTCAGCAATCGCTAAAAGCGTATTTGATGCATTGGGTGCAAAGACTATTGTTATAAATAATGAGCCCGATGGTGTAAATATAAATACCAATTGTGGCTCTACTCATGTAGACATATTGGCTGAGTTTGTTAAGAATAATAATGTAGATGCAGGATTTGCATATGATGGAGATGCAGATAGATGTATTGCCGTGGATGAAAAGGGTAATATAATAGATGGAGATGCTATTATGTATGTATGTGGTACATATATGAAAGAGCAAGGACAGCTAGCGAATAATACAGTTGTAACTACTGTAATGTCAAATTTAGGACTATATAAAGCACTTGAGGCAAAAGGTATTTTTACAGAAAAAACAGCGGTAGGCGATAAGTATGTATGTGAGAACATGATGAATAATGGTCATTGTCTTGGAGGAGAACAGTCAGGACATATTATATTTAGCAAATATGCAACTACTGGTGATGGAATATTAACATCAATAAAAGTAATGGAAACAATTGTAGAGAAGAAGACGACTCTTTCAGAAGCAGTAAAAGAGTTGAAAATTTATCCACAAATACTTATAAATGTAAAAGTTGCAGATAAAAAGAGTGCAATGGAAGATAGAGAAATACTAGATGCAGCTAAAGAAGTGGAAAATGAATTAGAAGGAAATGGTAGAATGCTATTAAGACCAAGTGGTACAGAAAATCTTATTAGAGTAATGGTAGAGGCTAAAACTGATGAGATATGTAAAGCACAGGCACAAAAAGTAGTAGATATACTTAATAGAAAGTATAGCATATAGAATCGAGGATATGACCTATGAGTAAAGTGGAAGTGGTTTTATTAACATATAAACCTAATGAAAAACTTAAGACTTTGGTAAAAAGACTTAAGGCGCAGACGATTGCACCCAGTAGGATATTGATTATGAATACAATGGTCAATGAAAATGAGTACAATGTTGTAGATGAAATAAGAAATTATGAAAGCATTACGGTGGTTGACATTAGTAAAGATGAGTTTGATCACGGAGGAACAAGAGATAGAGCTATGAATCTTTGTTCTGCGGACTATGTACTGTTTATGACACAGGATGCAATACCAAAAAACAGATTACTTATAGAAAATCTACTAAACACATTTGATGAGGGAATTGCTGCTGTATATGCAAAGCAGGAACCTGATAAAAGGTGTAATGTAATTGAGCGTTATACAAGAGGGTTTAATTATAGTGAAGAATCTTATTCGGCATTAGAAAAAGCGGCACAGACAAATAATAGTATAAAATCTATATTTTTATCAGATGTATGTGCAATGTATGATAGAAAGCTTTATGAAGAAATAGGAGGATTCCCATTAAGAGCTATATTTAATGAGGATATGGTATATTGTGCAAAGGCATTAAAATCAGATAAAGATGTAATTTATCAACCAGATGCAAAGGTTATTCATTCGCACAATTATACAGGAATAGAATATTTTAAAAGATATTTTGATTTAGGTGTTTCACATATAGAGTTTAAATATATATTTAAAGATTATCATGCGGAAGATGAAGGTATAAAACTTGTTATAGAAACTGCAAAGTACTTGCAAAGAAGAAGAGAATATATTATGCTTATACCGCTTGTCTATTATAGTGCATGTAAATTTATTGGTTTTAGACTAGGTAAGCTATACAAAAGATTGCCACATAAGTTGGTAATGAAATGTACAATGAATAAAGAATATTTTATGTAAAAGAATATTAAATAGTAGAATCGAGGTTAGTTATGTTGAATTATAAAAGATATAAAAGAGTACCAGTAGTTAGTCTTCCAGATAGGGAATGGCCTTCAAGAGAAATAAGCAAAGCACCTATTTGGTGTAGCGTGGATTTAAGAGATGGAAATCAGGCACTTATTGAGCCGATGGTAGTTGAAGAAAAAATTGAATATTTCGATTTATTACTTAAGCTTGGATTTAAGGAGATTGAAGTTGGATTTCCTTCGGCATCACAGATTGAATATGATTTCTTAAGAGAATTAGTAGATAGAAAGCTTATTCCAGATGATGTTACAATTCAGGTTCTGGTTCAATGCCGTGAACATCTTATTGAAAGAACTTTTGAAGCATTAAAAGGAGTGAAGAAAGCTATTGTTCATATTTATAATTCAACATCAACACTTCAAAGAGATGTTGTTTTTAATAAGTCAATGGAAGAAATCAAAGCTATTGCAGTAGAAGGAACAAGACTTGTAAAGAAATATGCAGAAAGCTTTGATGGAGAGATTATATTAGAATATTCGCCGGAAAGCTTTACCGGAACAGAGCTTTTATATGCACTTGAGGTATGTACAGCAGTTCAAGAAGAATGGGGAGCTAATCCTGATAAAAAGATTATCTTTAACCTTCCTGCAACTGTAGAGATGACTACTCCAAACGTATATGCAGATCAAATAGAATGGATGAATAAAAACTTTATTAATAGAAACTGTATTATTTTAAGCGTTCATCCTCATAATGATAGAG
>JAVBUL010000204.1:0-36349 GCA_031555415.1 Lachnospiraceae bacterium
GGGATGTGATACCACAACCACAAGTTTCTCCATCATGTAATACAGCAATATCATCCGTCATAATACTTGCCATTGGATGACTTCCAACCATTGGTGAAAGGAGATTTAATAATCCCGGTACTCCATTTGGTACAGGTTCCAATGTTTTAGTATCTCTTATAATAACTCTTCCATAAATTGGTACATGAAAATGATGATTTGAGCAATCACAATAAAGTATATTACTTTCTACAACAGCAAAAATTTCCTTTATATTTTGATGCTTAATGCCAAGCGTTTCTTCAGCCATTTTATATAATTCTTGCTTTTCTACCTTCTCGCCGATAAATTGCTTCCAACCTCCTCCAAGAAGGATTTTTGACCTTTTATTTAATTTTAGCTTTAAATTGTTCTCTTTTAACATTTGCATAAGAAAAAGTAAGAAATAAGGGAAACCTACAAATCGAACAGGAAACTTATATTTCTTATATTTTAGGATGCTTTTTTTAATTCCCTCTATATTTACATCATATCCTGTTCCATTTTTCTTAAGAGCATACTCTCTATGTAAAGCGGGGGCCAAAAATGTTCCTCCAAATGCCGTTTTAGCTGCACCCATTTTGTTATATTTACTTAGTTGGTAACCAAGAACAATATAATTTGTGGGTATTAAAGAAAACATGCGATGATAGGATAATGTTCTCTTTAACATAAGGAATCCATACCAGCAGGTTTTAAAGTCCAACCCTACCTTTGTTGGTGTGCCATTTGTTCCAGATGTTGTAGATTTTATTAGCATTTTCTTATCACATATTGAGGACAACTCATGAGTTTTATAAAACGTAGTCGGAATAGGTGGGATTAAATGTAAATCGTCTATAGTTTTTAAACTTTCCACATCAAAGTTCATTTGAGTGAGTATTTTATCATAGTCCGAACAATTGGCTCTATGAAATGCTATATTTTCTTTCATTGCTTGAAGAAATAAATAATCGCTACCTTTTATATCATAGAGCTTTTTATATGAAAATAACTTTTTTCTGTAATTCACATTATCCTCCTCTTTGCCAGAAAATCTAGCTTTTCTATAATAATAGTACTTCTCAAATATTTAGTAATATAAACAGTATACCTAAAACTAAGAATACAGCGCCAAAGATATAATCTGTTTTCTTATTTTTATCACCATATCTGCTTCTTGTCGGCTTACCTATAATATAAAACATTCCTACAAATATAATATAACAGGCAATTATCAGTTGAATATATCCAATATTATTTTCACCTACAGCTAATAAAAGTCTGAAAAATAATGTTGATATTACACCAAGTACCGGTCCAAAAAATACATAATACATTGGATGGTCAAAATCAATAGGTGGTTCTTTAAAGTAATCTACTTGTGTATCTTCTTTTATTACCTGAAATATTTCCTCATTAAATTTTTCAAATTCATCTAATCCATTAATATGAAACATTTCTGTTCCTGACATCCTAAACCTTATTTCTCTAATCAACCCTTTAGTTGTTCTTTTTATTCTTATGCTCTTTATGTCTTTTATTAAATACTTCTTGCTTGCATTACCAAATTTTCTTTCAATTTCTTTCTCTGAGAGATACACTCGATAGTTTGATTGCTTATTAAGAATATGATTAACGAGTATGATTAATAAAATAATAACTGTTATAAAAGCCATTAAGAGGGGGACAACAATTTGTGGCAGTTCAATAATGTAACTAAATGAAAGCAAACAAATCGTTATAAAAAAACTTATTGTCATTTTTGCAAATACATCTTTTCGTCGTTTCATTTCTCCTTTCGACGTAAAGTATTCTTGTACTACTCCATCCATGTGTAACCCCTCCTAAAAGTATATAGTTCTAAATAACTTTATAATATCACAAATACTGATTAATTTGTTTGTTTTTTTAATTTTCAAAAAATCCACATGTGAAATATAAACACATGTGGATTCAAATTGTAAATATTATGCTATTTTACTTTCTGTACTTCTTACTTTGCTGTCTTATTGGTAAAGTCAACTTGATAAATACGTTCACCGTATTGCGCTTCGTTATCGATGATAGTACCTTCTGTAAGGGTAACACGCAGAACGATTGAATTTGGATTCTCTTCGTCGCCCACTTCTTCAAACCAATTAAAAATCTTTTTAAACTTTGCTATAATTTCTGCGTTTTTCTCATCCTTTACCCAACCGAGATTTTCAGCTGTTCCTTGGAGAGAATACCAGCCAAATCCTGCTACCGAAACTTCATTATTCTCTTCTATTTGTAGCATTTTATTTTTGGTTGCGTCTGTTGAGATATAAAATGCACCATCTTCATAGTATGCACAAACCATTCTTACAACAGGGCGAGGACTACCTTCTTTATTTGGGGATAACGATATTGTCGCAATGGCAATGACTTCCTCTTTTTCATTTCCACAACGTTCCTCCAAAAGTTTCATCGCATTTTCGTATTTGCTCATGTTAATTTTTCTCCTTTATAGGTTTATTTGTTTCTTTCTTAAATATATTGTAAACGTTTACCCAAAGACAGAGTCAAGAGATTTTTAGTTGTTTTAAATACTTTTCTAATATATAATATTAAGTAGCTAAAGTATAATTATTAAGCCCATGTGAGGTGTACAATGAAACATTATGACCCAGAAATTCGTTTACTAGCAAGCCTTTATGATTCGTTAGCTTCAATTGTAGATGGCTTTCCTGATAAGGATTTCGAAACTTATACAAAAAAACAAAAGCAATATTTAATGAATGAGCTCACCTTTTTTTCTGAACAAAATTCAGAAATACTATCTTCAGAAATAAGTGAGCTTATTTATCCATATCCTAATTTGTCATTTGACAAGCTTTGCGAAATATTGAAATCTGCACATAAAAAGTACACTGATTCATTTAGTATGAGACAAAATGAATGGATTTCATTCGCGTATTGTTTTGATGAGTTTACAAAAAATGCTATTATTAGTTCTTTAGATACTCATATGCTTTTTGATTTAATCTTAACAAAACACCCAAAAACAGGAAAATTGATATTGTTTAATGAATCCTCAAACTCTTATCGCCAAGCTATTTATTTAGTTAACCCTGTTTTTAGTGATAACTTAAATACAGATTGTATTAATGTTCATGATGCAGAAGTTGAAATTCTTAATAATGGTTATCGGATTTCTTGTGTTCAGGGTGATGAAATAGTAACTATTGACTTTGACACTATAAGTCTTGAGATAATACTGATTGATTATTCTCACCAAAACACATGGGGTGGTTCTCCTTGGAATCAAATTAAAGATTGTTTTAATGCTATTTTAAATAAAAATTCTTCTTTAGGATTGAGCTTTCTAAACGAAAAGGAAAAAAAGCTTTTACCACTATGTGATTTTGAACCTATACATCATTTCGAATCCCCAAATCAAACTTTTAGTAGTAACAAGGTAGCTGACAATATTTTTATTGAATTTGCCATTCAAGCAGGAAATAAGCACATTGCTGAATTGACAAGAGCCTACTCACGTATCGAATCTAGTGAAGATAATCCATATAGAACTGTGAACTTCAAAGAAAAGAAAAAGGCATGTGATGCCTTGCACAAGGAAATGATTAAGCCCTCTAGTGAAGCCTTAGCAAGACTAATTCTCCACGAAATTAAAGAAGCTGCTTCGCAGTATCCAGCGGATGTCGACTTAGACATTTCACCAGAAAAGTTAGCCAATGTACGAAAAACTATAACTGACATTTTTAAACAACATGACTATGAGGGTGAATATCCACATTTTAAAAAGATGTCAGCTTTTAAAGGTAATAAATTTTTAGAGATACAAGGATCACCTGAATTTATTAGAAATGAAAAGAATATGGCTTGTATGATTGATTGCTATGAATATAACATAATATGTTCAGATAACGAAGAACTAAGCACAAACTTTAACGTTAGCACTGTCTTTCTTAAAGACGATGGATTAAATTTATATGATTCATTAGACGGACATAGTGGCTTTTTTATTGATAAGAATCGTCGCCGCGCCCGAAATGTAATACCCAATATTGATTATCGTGATGACTACATATCAACATATAGCTTAGAGGAATGCGTTTCCGTCGCTATAAAAGTTGCCGAATGTAAAAAGATTACAAAGGAAGAACGTAGTAAGTTTTTAACTACAAGTCCAGGGAATTACGGCTACACATTTTTTGTTGTGTTTTTCTTATTCACTGGACTAGGTTTTTCTTTACTTTTATGCCCTGCAATGTTCTTGCTTGGCTTAATAATAGGTACACCTTTTACTGTTTTGTCCTCTGAAAGCCCATCATTTCCAGATTTTTTTAAGTCGTTACTATTTGACTTTCCGTGGTGGAAGATGTTTTTATTCTGTTTCCTTGGCTATGTTGGTTTAACGGGCTTGATGATGACGATTTATAATGCATTTTCAAAGAAGAAAAGTTGATTTCAGCATCAATATACAATCGCTAAATACTTTTACCATTAATACTTATATTACTACTTATCACCACATCATAGACTGTAACCAAAGCATCATCTGCTACTAAGAAAATCAACATATCACTTGGTACTTTACTTGTAAATGTTGTTTTTCTTGTGTAAGTAGAACCGTTTTTTCCTGTAAAAGTTGCAATCAATTCGAAATTATTTTTATTTCTTGAGACCTTTTGAACAACACTGGCATCCCTCATACATGCAATAAAATCCTTGTCTGCTTTGTAATCCTTCTCATGAGTCATGGTACTGCCGGCAAAAGCTTTATTCTTCCCATTTCCCCAACCATATGCATCTGATCTTACAATGGTTTCAAAATATCCCTCTGTACGTCTTTTTGTATTTGCAAAGGCTATTGAATATGAGTTAAATACCTCATTTCCACCTTTTACATCTAAGTTAAATATAAGCTCAAAATCACCTGATACTTGGTAGTACTTACTGAATCCAGACCCCCATAATGGAGCATAAAATTCATACTTTTCACTTGTACTTTCTGCTACAATTTCGTCTGATAGTTTTTTTGGTGCCTTTATTGGTTCATAAGATTCCAAATCAAGCCATAAGGCTGGGCGGACTCCTCCTATATTATCACCAAAGGCAGGGTTACCTTGAATACCTATATTTCCGTCACCGTGAATGTATACAGCTTTTTTACTCATACAACCAGATGATTGAAGCCATGTTTTTTCACTGACACGACCCGGTGATCTAAGCCACCACTTCCATATTCCACCTTTATATGTAGCTACACGTCTATTATTATTCTTATCTTTCTTTCGAAACCAATAATTTTCCGACTTACCTCGGTTGTATAACTCCTCACTGCTGTCGCCAAAATATTCGCATACCGCTTCCTCGATACTTAGCAAAAATATCTTATCCTCTGTATCTTCTCCGCCCTCTGTGCCATACCACTGGTTGTCAAGATTTTTATTTAATACTGTGATTATTCTTGATTTATCAGTTTCACTAAAAGTGTCGTAGAATTCACTATTAAGATATTTTCTAAGTGAACAATCAGCCCATGTTATAGCTTTATAAATGTCGTGATACGAGCGTTGTTCTATAATATCATCAGTTATAATTAAAGCCCTATCATTTTGTTTATCTAGTACACGCCACTCATATTTACCAAATATTATTCTACTACCAATGCATATCCCAGAGTCGTCTGTGATAGCTAAATTAGAATTATTGTTCTCTTGCATATCTACCCCATACATCTTATATGTTATTGACAATTTTTACATTTTCTACTGTAACCGAAGCATCATCTGATACTAAGAAAATAAACATATCATTAGGAACTTTACATGTAAATGTTGTTTTTCTTGTATAAGTAGAACCATTTTTCCCTGTAAAAGTTGCAGCAAACTCAATTTTATTTTTATTCCTTGTAATCTTTTGAATAACACTGGCATCCCTCATACATGCAATAAAATCTTTGTCATTTTTGTAATCCTTCTCATGAGTCATAGCACTGCCGGCAAAAGCTCTATTCCTGCCATTACCCCAGCCATATGTGTCTGCTCTTACGATAGTTTCAAAGTATCCCTCTGTGCGTCTTTTTGCATTTGCAAAAGCTGTTGAATATGAATTAAATACGGCATTACCACCTTTTACATCTAAGCTAAACGTAATCTCAAAATTACCTGATACTTGGTAATACTTACTGAATCCTGACCCCCATAATGGAGCATAGAATTCATACTTTTCACTTGTACTTTCTGTTACAACTTCGTCTGATAACTTCTTTGGTGCCTTTATTTGTTCATATGATTCCAAGCTCAGCCATAGGGCTGGGCGGACTCCGCCTGTATTATCGCCAAAAGGATGGATTATGTTGCTATTACATTTTAATACATGGTTGCCTTGAATGCCTATATTCCCGTCACCATGGATATATACGGCTTTCTCACTCATACAACCCGGTGATTGAAGCCATGTTCTCTCACTTACACGACCGGGTGACCGAAGCCACCACCACCATCCCCCTACTTTAAATGTAGCTACTCGTCTGTTAGTGTTCCCATCTCTCTTTTGAAACCAATAATCTTCCTTCTTGCCTCGGTTGTACAACTTCTCACTGCTGTCACCAAAATATTTACATACCACTTCCTCAATACTCAGTAAAAATATCTTATCCTCCGTATCTTTTCCGCCATCTGTACCATACCACTCATTGTTTGGGTTTTTATTTGTAACTGTTATAATCCGCTCCTTATCAGTTTTGGAGAATCTATCGTAAAACTCACCATTTAGATATCTTCGTAACTCACACTTAGCCCATGTTGTGCTTTCATCAACATCATGATAAGTGCGTTGTTCTACCATATCTTCTGTTATAATTAACGCTCTATCATTTTGTATATCAAGCACTTGCCATACATAACTACCAAACACAATTTTATCACCAATACATATCGCTGACTTGTCCGCAATAGCTGAATTATGTTTTTCCTGCATATCTACCCTTTCATATAACTTCTATTTTATTATTACTTCATTTACTGTAATTGACGCACCATCTGCTGCCAGAAAGATAAACATTTCATCTGGCGCTTCGCTTGTAAACGTTGTTTTTCTTGTATAAATAGAACCATTTTTTCCTGTAAAAGTTGCAACAGATATAAAGTCATTTCCATTCCTTTTAATCCGTTGTACAACATCTGCATCTCTCATACATGAAACAAAATCTTCATCTGTTTCATAATCCTTTTCATGGGTCATTACTCCTCCGCCAAAGGCTTTATTATCACCGTCACCCCAGCCAAACGTATCTGACCTTACTATAGCAGTTTCGAAATATCCATCTGTATATCTTTTTGCATTAGCATAAGCTGTTGAATATGAATTAAATGCAAGACTTCCACCCTTTACATTCAATTTAAACGTAAGCTCAAAATCACCTGAAACCTGATAATACTTACTAAATCCTGCCCACCACATTAGAGAATTAAACTCATACTGTTCATTTGTACTGACTGTTACGATTTCATCAGATAACCTTTTTCGTGGCTTAATTGGTACATAAACATTTTGTTGCTCATAACCAAGAGATTCTTTAACTTCTGGATTTATTCCTAGCCTTGAAGTCATCTCCATACGGCCGGATTCATCATCACGCTCGAATCCACTTGTTTCTAGCCATGTATCAATACCCTGTGATACTTTAACAAGAATTTCATCTTGGTCTACTGATGATGCAACTGCATATAAACCACCTTCAAAATCAATAATTTCAAGAGGTGCTGTATCTTCCGGAGTTACATTATCATTAACTGGAAAGCTAAATTGACCTTTCATTTGACAGTTAACACCACAGGTAGGACAATACATAAAATTATTTGGACAGGTAACCCAAAAAAATTGCATATTGCCAAAAATGGAATTCATGAACAAATGTCTATATTTAAATAAATTATCCAATTTACCACCCGGTCCAAAAATTTCATCAAACGGAGCCAAACCGGTAGTAACTGCTTTAAATGGATTTAATTGAACAATTCTTACATCCGGCACTTTTTTAAGTCTGTCTGTTACATCCCACAAGCGATTTACATTTGAGGGCTTACCATCGTAATCTACACTTATTAACTGTGTTTCAATATCCTTCGCCTTGTCATATAGTAATTTTACATCTGAATTATCAGCAAAATCCACCTTTTCAATTTGGCGTATAAAGTCTATTACTATATCCTTAAGCTCATGCAAAAGTGCAACTTCGTCATCTATGTTCTGTACTTTATTTACTAATACTTCTAAAACTACATTTGAACTGGATGTACTAAAAATACGCTGAATATCTTTTATACTTATATTCAATTTACGTAAGATAAGTATTTGCTCAAGCCTTCTCACAGTTTCTTCATCGTACATTCTGTAAGAATAATCTTCACTTCGAATACTTGTTATCAGCCCCTTATCCTCATAATAACGTAAAGTACGGCTTGTTATATCATATTTTGTTGATATATCTTTTATTTTTATTAGGTTATTCATATTTTCTTAGTTGAAATACAAAGTTTTCAACTTCTCCTCTCTCTTATTTGTTTAAACAATTTTGCAAAATCCTTGTATAATATATTATATAAGTTTACCCAAAGACAGAGTCAAGAAATAATCTTTTATCTTTTTCTTTGCAAACACGATAGCTCTGTATCAATCCATGTTTCAATATCCTTATCTATATCAAGTACGCAGTCATCCAAAGTAAAGCTAAATCCATGACAACCGTGTTGACAGGGCTCACCAAAGCGTTTCTTTTGGCAACCATATCCTTTGGAAATTGTCTCTTGTAACGACATTGGAAATTTTTGTATAACATCCATATACTTTTCAGTATTTTTTGCTTTAATAAGAATACGATAGCCTGAACTAGGAGATACCGAAAATGACCACATTTCCTTGCTTTTATATAAGTAAGTAATCCCAAAACCGAGATGTTTCCAAGCAGCCTTGCATGTTAGACCTGCATCAATATAGTGCTGATGTAAGTTCAACACAAATTCCTGCACTTTAGCCGGCAATGGATGAATGATATCTTTCAAAATAGACTTAATGTCTATCTCCTCATCTTTCAACTCCCTATAATCGCACCTAAGAAAAATATCATCGTTACTATTGCTGGTATGCAATTCTTTAGTAGCAACTGCCATAACCTTCAAACCTAGCAACATGTTTTCAGTATATTTAATTTCCAATGATGTAACATTTGACATATCTTTAGTCTCTGCCTCTAAATCAATACCATCAAATTGAATGCCACAATTTGAAAGAAATCTCAGACATTTAATTAATCTTGGAACAGTAATTGGGGATTTTGCTTGCCAGTGACCCCCTGCTCCTAATGAAGGAGTGAGTAATTCCCAGTTGTCAATCAACAATGTAGTACCGCTTTTAACCAATTTACCATTCCACCCTATGCTGACCAATACGCTTTTTACATCGTTTAAAAATGGATAGCTTATTGATAAAGTTGAATGTGAAACATCTTTCTTCGTGTTTTTTGGAGAATCATCATATATGCTTCCATTTGCTATTAAACAATCACAAAGCAAATATAGAAACTCCCTAAAGGCAAGAACACCATTTCGTATACTTTCTTCATCACTTATACTCTTGAACATAGGCTTTAAAGTGTAGGTTTCCGGTATATTCTCAGGTATTAGATTTTTTATATACCTAGCCATATCATTAATTGTTTTTTCCATTGTAAACTACTCCTCCTATTATTTAATATATTATTTAATTTATTAATTAATATATTATTACATCATCAATCGTAACTGATGAACCATCTGTAACTAAGAAAACGAACATTTCATTAGGTGCTTCACTTTTAAATGTTGTTTTTCTTGTATAAACCGAACCATTTTTGCCTGTAAATGTTGCAATAGATGTAAAGTCATTTCCACTTCTTATAATCTCATGTACAACATTTGCATCCTTCATACATTCAGCAAATTCTTCGTCAGTTTCATAATCTTTCTCATGAATCATCATACCTCCATCAAAGGTCATATTATGACCGCCGCCCCATCCATATGTGTCTGATCTTAAAATTGCTATTTCAAAGTATTTATCAGAAAATCTCTGTGCATTTGTAAAAGCTGTTGAATATGAATTATATGCAAAATTTCCACCTTTTAAATTTAGTTTGAATGTAAGTTCAAAATCACCTGATAATTGATAATACTTACTAAATCCTGTCCACCATGTAGGGGAATTAAATTCATACTTTTCATTTGTACTGCCTGTTACAATTTCGTCTGATGGTTTTTTACGTGGCTTGATTGGTATATATATATCTTGCTGGTCATATCCAAGAGCTGCTTTGATTTCCGGAGTTGCCTTTACCATAGCATTGAGTCTTTTTCGTCCAGATTTGTAATCACTTTCAAATCCGCTTGATTCAAGCCATGTATGAATACCTTCTGCTACTTTACCGATAATGTCCTCTTGATCTACTGATGTTGCAACAGCATACATACCACCTTTAAAATCTATAATTTCAAAAGGTGCTGTCTCTGCTCCTGTCACATTATCTTCAACCGGCCACATAAATTGACCTTGCATTTGACAATTTTCGCCACAAGTTGGGCAGAGTTCGAGATTGTTGGGACAATCAATCCAAAGGAATTCCAAGTCACCAAATACATTCTTCATGAATCTATGGCTATTTTTTTCCATCAGATTCATAAATCTACCCATCGGACCAAAGAGCTCATCAAATGGTGCAAGACCTGTCGTAACTGCCTTGAATGGATTAATGTGTATGATTTTTACATCAGGCACCTTTTTAAGCTTGTCTGTTACATCCAACAATCTGTTTACATTGGATGGTTTACCAATATAATCAACACTTATTAACTGCGTTTCAATATCCTTAGCCTTGTCATATAGCGATTTTACATCAGCATTATCGGCAAAATTCACCCTTTCAATTTCGTGTATAAAGTCTAATACAATATCTTTTAATTCATGCAAAAGTGATACTTCATCGTCTATACTCTGAACCTTCTTTTCAAGTACCTCTAAAACTACACTTGAACTTGATGTACTAAAAATACGCTGAATATCTTTTATGCTGATATTCAACTTACGTAGAATAAGTATTTGTTCTAATCTCCTTATAGCGTTTTCATCGTACATTCTATATGCGTAATCATCACTTCTTGTACTGATTATCAATCCCTTGTCCTCATAATAGCGTAAGGTTCTTGTAGTTACATCGTATTTTAATGATACGTCTTTAATTTTTAGTAGATTATTCAAAGTTTTATACCTCTCCCTAATTTTTAATGTTAGTTAATATTATAAACTCTTACCCAAAGACGTAGTCAAGAAATTCTTTAAAATAGTTTTTTCCCATCTAAAATATTTATGTCAAGTTCCTTTGCTACAGTAGTTTGATTAAAAGGATTTATTTTTTGTAACACTCCATCACGTTTAAAAAGTGAGCCTGTATTCTTAAACCAAAAAGTAACATTTTCTTTTATGCATTGTTCTCGGATATTAAGCACCCATTCGTAGTCGCATTCACGTGCTTCACGCCCGGTTTCACCACCAACTGTAACATGATCTAAACCATGCAAATAAGGCGATAAATCTATTTCTTCTAAAAGTGGTGCACATGCTACAAAACGTCGTTTTATAGGATAAGATAGAAATAATGGAAGCCTATAATCTGCTAACTCTTGATTTTCCACGGTACAACCAATATTTATATTATCATATCCTTCTCCCCAATCAGATGGCAGTGAAACAAGGAATCTATCAATTCGTTTGGTTAGAATCAAAAAATCAATATCCTGCCTTTGCTTTATCATAGCCCAAGCCTCTTTACGCCACTCGTCTGCTTCAGGAAGAAAAAAATCCGTTGCAAAACACGTTGCTAGAATTTTATCACCTTTAATATTATATTCACCCTTTTTATTCGTCCTTATAGGCCAATCAAATTTATCTGTTTTCTCTATAGTATTTTGGCCATAGCGTTTTGCATGTGGCCCATAAAAATAGCAGTTAGAACAGCCATCGCTGGCTTTATAACATCCTGTCCATGGTTCCCAATTCATATGTATACCTTTGCCTTTCCATTTTAGGTATTAGCCCCAAATCTGTAGTTGTTTTATCGATAAATATTAGGATTTTTTGTATATGCAATCGGTTGCGGATTTTTTACGTAAAGTAATGCTATTGCATCTGATATATTTGCATTATTTAATGTATCTCCTATAAAATCACAAAACCACGAAAAATTATCATCCCAATTAATATTTCCATTATCACAAGCTTCATTTCTCAATTTCTCAATTTGTCGCAAAAGTTCACCTTGAACAGTATCTGCCTGTCCATCCTTAGGAACAAACTTTTAACCCTTTCTTTTGGCATAATGAATTATTAATAATGCCCTAAATGTTATATCACCAGACTTCCGAATTTTTGACTTCCAGTCTACTTCCAATTGTAATCCGGCATATGGCCCCCATCCTTTAAAAGCACCTTCAAGTACCGGAATATGACAAACACCTTCTTCGTCAATAGCATTTACTATTTCATCAACAATATCCATTAATTCTGGAATATAAGGTATAACTCCACACCGAGCAAACCATTCTAGATACTCAAGATTGTAAAATTCAGGTTTGTTTTGATTATTTATTGAAATAGGACTTGGCAGTAAACAAGAAGATTTTATTGTTAATCCTTGTGATGGAAAACATCCAAGTGCTCCTAATGCATAACCAACCCACGATGCTGCTGTCAATCCAATAAGCTCCTGCCTATCCATTTTCATCATCTTTGAAATGGATTCTGCAAGCATCTTTATATTACTTTCGTTTTTCCATGAGTTAGTATGTGCCAAAATATCTAAGTGATAACGACATGGCCATTTCTCATTATCATTAAAAACTCTGTTTTTTCCAGATTGTATAGAACGCGATACATCAAGAATCGAATCCACCTCGAGTACACGTCTAAAAGAATCCAACGATAGTTGAATTTGTGGCGAAATATCTATCTCATCATCATATCCAGCACGTGCTATACAGGCACAACGTATAAGATTTTGTCCGTTTGCAGCATATTTAAACTCGTCATAATATTTTCCTTTTGTGCGATAACACAAATCATCCAATGGTATATTAACAAAAGCATCCATTGACCTCTTTAGTTCAGGAGTATCTTTATTCAATGCTTTTTCGCCTAGGTACTTTGTACATGTTTCTTGATTTTCAAATTGCCCTGCATCTTTGCATGTTCCATGAAATCCATTTCCAAACCAACCATTTTCCAGCTGACTAGCAAAAGTTGTTTTTATATTTGGTTCTTGTAGAATTTCATCTTGATATTGCTTAGCCTCATCTGGTGTGAGATTGTTAAGTATCTCACTTTTTATGCGACGCTTGATGGATGGATTTGCATTTTCGAGTAGAAATTTTATCATTTTTTCTTTCATAGTAATGGCCTTGCCTTTCCTATTTGATTTAGAGTAAGTAAATCACAGTTTTCTATTCACTCTTCCCATATGTTGCTCTATATTTTACTTCTACACGTTTTGATTCATTTGTAGCTAATATTCGTTCATAATAAAAAGAGTTGATTTGCCGCTCTAATTGTCTAGCACTCCATCCATTTATAATACACTCATCTATATAATAATTAATCTTTTCCGGTTCCTTAATACGCATTAGCAGACGATAATGTGTCCAGCTCAATTCGGAACGCACTGCGTTCCATTTTTGAAAAGATTCATAAAATTGACGCATATAACGCAAATTTCTTTCATCAAAACCTCTTCCGAACTCCTCTGTTAATTGCTTTGCTGTATATTTTATAAGTTGTTTTCCATATTCAGCCCTATTACCATCCTGTGCCTCATAAATCATCTTCCCAACATTCCAATATGCTGTAACCATTGCAGAATTAACGGTATTAACTACCTTTTCTTTCGCATTCAAAATAGTATTCCTAATATTCTCATATTCTGGATAATTTTCTGCGATTAACTTAATTTCTTTTTCCACCCATTCAACCTCCTCATCAACATTTATATTAATTGTTTATCAAACTTTCCTCTTAAGCAACGCAAGACTTTCACAATGGCAAGTCTGACCAAACATATCGACTGCACAAACCCGTTCCACCTTATACCCTCTTTCCTGCAATACCACCAAATCCCTAGCAAGACTAGTAGGCTTACAAGAAATATAAACAATCCTATCCACTCCAAAGTTTATAATCTTATCAAGAGCCTTCGGATGTATACCATCTCTTGGTGGGTCTAAAACTATTAAATCAGGCTTATCTGTCAAGCCATCTATAACCTTAAGCACATCACCTGCGATAAATTCACAGTTATCCAGCTTATTCAATTCAGCATTAATTTTCGCAGCTTCGACAGCTTCTTCCACGATTTCGACACCAACCACCTTTTTAGCCACTGGTGCCAAAATTTGTGCAATCGTACCTGTACCACTATACAAGTCAAATATCACTTTATCCTTTGTCTCACCCACAAACTCTCTTGCTTTTTGATACAGCACCTCTGCACCCAATGTATTTGTTTGGAAAAACGAAAAAGCAGATATCTTGAATTCCAATCCCAACAACTTCTCTACCACATAATCCTCACCAAAAATAATGTCGATTTTATCACTTTGAACAACATCTGCCAAACTATCATTATAAGTATGGATAATACCTGCTATCTCTCCATACAAATCCAGCTTCAATAATATATCCTTTAAGTTTTCAAATACTACTTTTTCACTATGCTTACTACATGCCGGTATTTCTTCAAACTTACTTGTTGTCACTATATTAATAAGTACCTGACTTGTTTTTACCGTTCTTCTTACCACAAGATGACGAAGATAACCAACATGCCTCATCTTATGATAATACGGAAATCCCAGTTCTGAAAAATAGTTCAGTACTGCAAATAATACTGCATTATAGTCTTCATTTACGATTTTGCAATCCGAAACAGTTACAATATCATGGAAACTTCCTTTTTTATGCAATCCAAGTGCAAGTGGACCATCTTTATACTCGTCACCAAAGGAAAACTCCATTTTATTACGATATCCCCATTCAAACGGACTTCCTAGTATACCTTCATAAATATAATCATCGCACACAGCATCTATTATATCCTTTACCATATCACCCTTTAGTTCAAGCTGATTTGTATAAGATAATTCTTGATAAACGCAGCCTCCGCACTCCCCAAAATGTGGACATGCAGCCTCTCTATCCTGTAAAGGCGAATCCTCCAAAACCTCAATTAAGCGTCCCTCACATCTACCGGCACGCTTCTTTGATAATGAAAATCTAACTGTTTGTCCAAGAATAGCTCCTTTAACCACTACTCTTGTTTCACTTCCGTCTTCCTCTTTATATGTAAGTATTCCCTTATTTGGAAATTCATATTTTTCTATTTTGCCTTCGTATATCTGTCCTTTTTTCAAGCTTATTCTCCTTTGCGGCATTTTATATTATCATATATTCTAAATACTATTATTTCTTATCATCCTTTTTACCATACTTATCTGATAACAATATCCTCAAGCATAGAGCTGCTCCTACAAAAATCAGTACAATCATTAACAAAAAGTCAAAAAAACTACTAGGTATATACTCTATTTTCACTGATGCAATTATTCCTAATACTATAATCAATAAACCTAACCCTGTTACAATCTTTGGTATAAGCTTATTAGGATATATAACAATCAGTACAATTCCTATAATAAATGGTATTATCATCATTCCACTTGGTACTCTGCTTATCATTCCGAAAAATCCTGTTCTTCCCAAAGAATAATAATTGGTTCCCACTCTTATATTTGTAAACAATAAAAACAAGCCTCCAACAAGCATTGCCAACCCCAACAATAATGACTGTAAATCTCTTCCCGTTTTATTTCCACTCATATTTTCTAAGTCCTTTCGTTCTATGTATAAATTCTTGCATATAGCTTTTAATAATCTTAATTTCACATACAGCCCCTGAATCTCTTCAGAGGCTGTATGTTTTAAACTTCATTTACTCAGTAATTTCTTCCTCAAAAAATTCATCATCAAAGTCATCGCCGAAATCGTCTTCGAAATCATCTTCAAAGTCTTCAATGCACTTTGGTGAAAAATGTCTGTACAATGCGTAAGCAATGCCTGAAATCGCTGCAACTGCTCCGATTATCGCAAGAATCCAAAGGATCTTAGATTTCTTTTTCTCCTCAGCTTCTTTTTTGTGCATTAGCTCTCCTAACTTTGATGCTGCAATTATTTCTTCTAATTTATTCATTATTGCATACCCCTTTCTATCTTTTATTTCTTTAAAAGCATATTTGTTGACATCTCTTATCCTCATGTATGTCAATATAATAATAGTGTACCACAGTTACCTATTTTTTACTATATTTTTTTTAATTTACCAAAAGTAGCAAACATTTTTCTAATTCCTACATTTTGGAAATTTACGGTAACATCGAAATCTCTTCCTGCATCCACTATAGATATTACTGTACCAATACCAAACTTTATGTGTTTTACAGTGTCGCCCACTCCGTAACCAAGACCATCCAAGGATTTCACCGACATATCTGCACCCTTTTTCATTGCTCCCATACTAAGCAAATCTGCTGCCGACATGCTTTTGCCCTTTGGTTTACTCTTAGAAATACTATTCTCAAAGATATTTGATTCCCTAAGATTTGATGTATTATAGCTATTTTTAAAAATCGGTCTTTCAAAGCTGCTTGTGCTAAGCGGTTGTTTTTGTGGCATACTATTTGACTCAAGAAGAAAATGTGGTATCTCTTTTACAAACCGTGACACTTTATTATATTGGTTTTCACCTCGAATCATTCGTGTTTTCGCACAAGTAATTGTGAGATTTTCCATTGCTCTTGTAATAGCAACATAGCAAAGTCTTCTTTCCTCTTCTATATCCGTTGGGTCATCACCCGCAATCGACATATAACTTGGAAATAGTCCATCCTCCATACCGCATAAATATACCTTTGGAAACTCCAGACCTTTAGCACTATGTATTGTCATTAGTACTACGTAATTGCTTTCTCCTTCATAGCTATCAATCTCAGCCACAAGTGCAACTTCTTCCAAAAAGCCTGAAAGCGTCGTTTGCTCATCACTTTCTTCATAGCCTACTATTTTTGATAACAATTCATCAATATTTTCCAGTCTTGCCTTTGATTCATCAGTATTTTCAGCTCTTAATTCATCTGCATAGCCAGTATCATCAATTATATCTCCAAAAATCTCCGCTATTGTATTATAACCAAGCTTACTTCTTTGTACTCTTATAAAATTTGTAAACTCACGGATTTTACTTTCTGCTCTACTTACACCAATCTCTTCTATTCTTAAAAGTGCTTCAAAAAAGCTTATCTCATTTGAATCTGCAAACTTTTGAATCTTATCTATTGTCGTTAAACCTATACCGCGCTTAGGAATATTTATAATCCTCTTTACTGCTACATCATCCTTTGCATTATCTACAGTTTTCAAGTAAGAAAGTAAATCCTTGATTTCTTTTCTTTGATAGAAGTTTACCCCACCGAAAATTTTATATGGAATACCTTGCATAATGAGCTTTTCTTCTATTGTACGTGATTGAGCATTCGTTCTATATAAGCATGCACAATCCTTATAGTTATAAACTGCCTCTTCTGCTAATCTTTTAATATCTCTTGAAATAAAATCTGCTTCTTCGTACGCATTTTGAAATTCAATAAATGATATCAATTCACCTTCATCTTTTTCAGTCCACAATGCCTTTGACTTTCTTGTTCTATTATTCTTTATAACTTCATTTGCTGCATTTAAAATATTTGCTTTTGAACGATAATTTTGTTCTAGCTTAATTACTGTAGTGTCTTTAAATACCTTTTCGTAATTTAGAATATTTTCAATATTTGCTCCTCTAAATTTGTAGATAGATTGGTCATCATCTCCTACAACGCAGAGATTTCTGTATTTCCCCGCAAGCAAGCTTATAAATCTAAACTGAACTGTATTTGTATCCTGATACTCATCTACCATTATGTACTTAAATCGTTCTTGATAGCTTTCTAAGACATCTGGACATTCTTCTAAAAGCCTTACTGTCAGCACTAGCAAATCATCAAAATCAAGTGCATTATTCTTTTTTAACTGCTCTTGATATAACTTGTATGCATCTGCAATTCTTTGCTTTCCATAGTTATCGCCACATTCTCTTCTAAATCTTTCAGGTGATATCATTTCGTTCTTTGCTGATGAAATCATACCCAAAATAGCTTTTTCCTTGATATTCTTTGTATCAATATTCAGCCTTTTACAGACATCCTTCATAATAGTTTTCTGGTCATCTGTATCATATATAGTAAAGTTATTATCATATCCAATTTTGTCAATATATCTTCTTAGCATTCTTACACAAGATGAATGAAATGTACTTACCCATATGCTCTCTGAACCAAAGCCGATAAGGTCATCCACTCTTTCTCTCATTTCGCCTGCCGCTTTATTTGTAAATGTAATAGCCATAATATTCCATGGATTTACATGCTTTTCCTCTATTAAGTACGCTATTCTATGAGTAATTACACGGGTTTTTCCTGAGCCTGCTCCTGCTAATATAAGAACCGGTCCTTCTGTTGTAAATACTCCCTTTTGTTGTTCACTATTTAATGTATCATAAATGCTCATTAAAATCTTCCTTTTCCTATGAATTATATATAATTTGCCGAGCCAAACTACAGATTTGACTCGGCATTTTAAAATTAGTAATCGAGCTAATTTTTTAGTTTATTTCCGCAGTTAGGGCAAAAATTTGCTCCTCCTGAAGGTGTGCCACAATTTGGACAAAACTTTGGCGCTTCGCCATTTGGCATCTGCACATTACTTTGACCCTGATTCATAGCATTTGCAACATTGTTTACCATCTGCTGCCCCATCATCATACCCATCTGCATTCCTGCCATAGTCGTAGCCATGTTTCCGCCGGAATTAGAGCCTTTTGCCATGGCATCTGCCATACTCATCTGCTGATATTTGTTCATATCACCAACCATGCTCTGTGATGCTGCCTTCCTTTGCATAGCCTGAACTTCTTCCGGATATGAAAAGCTTGAAATTTGGAAATCTGCAATGCCTATACCGATTTTATATATTTCCATATCAAGGTCTGTTTGTATACCCTTTGCTATGTCATACGCATTTGCTTGAAGGTTAAACATATCCTTGCCTTCTTTGGAAATCCATTTCATAAGAAGCTGGTCTACCATTGATACAACTCTTTCTTTTATATCATCTACAGTATATATTTGCTTAACACCTGCTACCTTGTCTATAAGCGCCTGTCTGTCTGACACCTTAAAGCTGAATGTACCAAAAGCTCTAATAGGCATTCCACCCGGAAGATTAAGCTGTGGAGCCGGAATGTTTATCGCATTCTTTGTTCCCCACTTTACTGTAAATTCTTTCGTATTAATAAATAATACTTCTGCTCTAATTCCACTGTTGAACCCGAATTTAAAGCCTTTTAATGTTGACAAAAACGGAATGATTTGTGACTCGATATCAAAGCTTCCTTCGTCCTCAAAAATTCCTTCCACCTTACCATTATACATAAATATAGCATCTTGACCTTGTCTGATGATAAGCTTACTGCCTTTTTTTATCTCATCATTACTCCATTTCCAGAAAATAATATCATCTCTGTACTCTTGCCATTCAACTACATTTGACAACTGTCCACTAAAAAGTCCCATAGAACCTCCTTTATTTGCCTAACTGAGCTTTAAGTGCTGCCAATTCATCATCTACTTCTACTGAATTCTTCTTATCTTCATACTTTGCTGCAAGCTTTTGTGCTTCATCTGTAGATGAAGATGTATTAAGCTCAGACATAGCATTTGCTTCATCAAGCATTTTGTCAACCTTTGCTTCCATTCTGCCAAATGCTGACATACTATTTTCTGCACCCGCCACACTTGAACCAATTTTGTTGATTCTCTCTTGTGTCTTAGCCACTGCTAGTTTTGCCTTTATTGCATCCTTTTTAGAATTTAAATCCTGTATATCTGCTACAAGCTTATCATGCATCTGTCTCATCTTTGTCGCATTTGCATATGATAAGTCGTATGCCTGTTGTAATGATGTCTGTTTTTCAACTAACTGGTTTTTCTTCGCTAAGAACTGACGAGCATCCTCGTCGTTTCCACTTTCAACAGCCTTAATTGCATAGCCTTGAAATTTTTCTATTTCTGCATTACATTCATCTAATGCTCTTTTACTTCTAGTTTCTTCTGCCATAACAGAAGCTGTTTCTGCTTTTACCTTACCTAAGTCGCTTTCTAAGTTTCTTAAGTACTGATCAATCATCTTTTCTGGATCTTCTGCCTTATCTAATAAAGCGTTAATGTTCGCTGACATAATGTCTTTAAATCTTGTGATAATCCCCATATTGTCCTCCAATCTTAACTATGTATACTTTTTTAATTGCTTCTCAATTATATCACACACAAGTTTTATTGTCATTAATAAAATTAGTCAAGTCTTTTTCCTTGCCATATAGTTCTAAATACTATATAATGTATTTCAGACAACAAAAAGCTTTGAAAGGATAAATGTGCATGTCAAGCAATATTATTGAACTATTAGATAAAATTCTACAAAATATGGATTTAGTAAGACCTGAAGAAATTCCCAATATCGATTTATATATGGACCAAGTTACTACTTTTATGGATAGACAGTTAGGTAAGTTAAGACGTTTTGAAGATGACAAAACCTTAACTAAAACCATGATAAATAATTATGCTAAAAATGACTTGCTTCCTCCTCCTATAAAGAAGAAGTACTCAAAGGATCATGTTTTGGTACTTACTTTTATTTACTATTTCAAAAATGTACTTTCTATTAACGACATAAATACTGTTTTAAATCCTATTACAGATAAATACTTCCAAAAAGAAGATGGTATAAACCTTGAGGCTATTTATAAGGAAATCTGTTCTATAGGTAGTAATATAATAAGCACGATGAAAGACGATGTTACTTCTAAGCTTGATTTATCCATGAAGTCTTTTGAAAACAATGAAGCCTTCAACCTACTTTCTCTTGAAGAGCAAGAAGAAATAAAGAAGTTTGTAATGGTTTCATTACTTACATTTGATGTTTATATTAAAAAACAGCTTATTGAGGCTATCGTAGACACTATGGAACCATCAGACAAAAAGAATCCTTCTCAAACTAAAAAATAAAGGCATATCCCAATGTATTGGGGCATCCTCTATTTTCTTAGTATATCTTTATTTATCTATTCTGCTAAATACCATTTCATAGCCTTCATTTCCATAATTCAACGAACGATTTACACGACTGATTGTCGCTGTTGATGCTCCTGTCTTTTCAGCTATTTCAAGATAAGTCTTTTTTTCATAAAGCATTTTTGCTACTTCGTATCTTTGAGCCAATGATAATAATTCATTAACTGTACATACATCTTCAAAAAATTGATAGCACTCTTCAGTATCTTTTAAAGTCAACACTGCCTCAAATAAATGATTAACAGCATCCGTTCTCAACTTTTTCGTCATTTTATACCATCATCCTTTCGTTTTAATATCTATGATTACTGCATAGATAGAATGTACTCTACATACTCTACATTAGTTTTAGTTTATCACTCTAAAGTGAAAATGTAAAGCATTAATTTTTGTATGCATTCAGATATGTCTTTAGTTTATCAATATTAAAATTCATTACTAAATCAAGAGGAAATCCTATCTCTTCCATAAGCTCTAGCGCATAGCTATGTCCCGCCACCTTAGTGTAATAATGTGCATCACTATTTATTATAACGGGAACTCCAAGCTCCTTACAATAACCAAGCATCTCTTTGTAATTTTCTTTTGCATTCTTCCTAAACGCATCTGGGGACAGTGAACTATTATTAACCTCCAAAAGAGTCTTTGTGCGTGCTGCTGCCTCTACCAATCTCTTGTAATCTATAAGATACCTTCCGTCATCCGGATGACCTATAATATTTATGTATTTGTTTTCACAGCATTTTACATATGCATTTGTATTTTCTTCTATCGTGCCCGGTTCAAGACAAGGTATATGCATGCTTGCAATAACTACATCCATGTCCTTCATCATATTCTCGCTCATATCCACTTGTCCGTTGTAATCTGTAATATTGAGCTCTACACCCATAAGTAATTCTAAATCACCTATTTTTCTTTCTATTACCCTAAAATTTATAAAGTAAATCTCATCACAAGTACCCGGCATACTTTTTGCATGCTCTGTAATTCCAAGCATCTTTAAACCTGCCTTTTGTGCCGCTGTAATCATCTCACTAATTGTACTATATGCATGTCCACTCGCCACTGTATGTGTATGTAAATCTGCTATATATTCCTTCAAAATCATTCCCCTTTCTTTCCTATAACGATGTTTGCTACTTCAATCGGTGTATCTACAATATAATCAGCCCCAGCCTCTATAAGTTCATCGCCTATTGCAAATCCAAATGTTATTCCGATTGACTTCAAACTACATTTTTTTGCACCCAGGATATCATGCTCTCTGTCACCTACCATGATAACATTTTCCCTGTCATTTTCTAAACCAAATCTCCTTAATGCTTCTTCTATAACTTCATCTTTATTTGTTCTTGTACCATCCATGCAACTTCCTGTTACATAGTCAAAATATTCATCCATACCAAATTCTTTGACTATACTTTTCGCAAACTCCTCAGGTTTAGCCGTAGCTACACCCATAGTAATTCCGGCTTCTTTAAGCATTTTTAGCATATCTATTATCCCATCGTATGGATTACATTCAAATATGCCTATTTCTCTGTACCTTTCACGATATTTTTCCACCGCCTTCATTGAAGAAGCTTCATCCATATCATAAAATACTTGAAACGACTTATGAAGGGGTGGTCCAATAAATTTGCAAAGTTCCTTTAAATTCTCTACTGTTATCCCAAATGAATTTAATGCATATTCTACACACTTTGTTATTCCCTCTTCTGTATTTACCAGTGTTCCATCCAAATCAAATAAAACTACTTTTCTCATCAATGTAATCTCCTTATAATAATAATAATATTACTATTTTGTATAAAAAATCAATGCCCAGTACATTCCGTATGTGGTATTGCTTTGCTTATAAACACCTGCTCCCACATTTTTAAACGAAGCATTCATAATATTCGCATAATGTCCTGGCGAATCTTTCCACATCTGTACTACTTTTTGTGGTGTCATATTTCCTGCTGCAATATTTTCTCCATATGTGGACCAACTATTAAGTCCGACTGCACTAAACAACGCTGTCAATGGTTGTCCGTTTGGTCTTGTATGAGAAAATAAATTATTTCGCGCCATCTCTATAGCTCTTGCTTCCGCAACATAACAAACATTTGTATCTGCTACCAATGGTGATACACCTTTCTCTTTTCGAAGCTCGTTTACATAGTATATTACTTCATCAATGTATGATTTATATGCAGAATATTGTTCCTTTGCATCTGATATAAGCTGACCTTCTGAGTTTGGTTTTGTATTCGACTGATTGTTTGCAGTTGATTGTTGCACTGTTGTTGGTGTTTGTGTCCGCGCTGGTGCCTGCGTTGGTGCTTGTGTTTGTTTCTGTGTAGGTGCTTGTGTCGGTGTTTGTGTTTGCTTTTGTGTCGGTGCTTGTGTTGGCGCCTGCGTTGATTCTTGCAGTGAAGTTGGTATCTCCGCTTGCGTTACTTGTTGCCCTGTTTCCCTAGTTGGTTCTTGACTTTCACCTTTTGCAAAATCAGTTGTTTCGTCATTATCATTATCATGCCTTACTGACTTTTCTAACTTTTCACTTTTCTCATTTACATCATTAGATGTTTTTGCAAGTACTGTTGTCAATGTTAATATTGACATACAACCTACAATCACAAACATCTTTTTTCTATTGTACATAAAAAACTCCACTAATTTTCTCATAATAATATTCCTTTTCCTAAACATGATACCATGAGTTCATATTGTTATGCAAGTTAGTCTGTCCGATTTTGGCTAAAAAAATACTTTTAAAACTTTTAATTTTTTCCATTTGACAATAAATAATAACTGTGATATTCTTATCTAAGTTGCACATGCAACTTATATATTTTTTTGGAGGTACACAATGAAAGGTACAGTAAAATGGTTTAACAACCAAAAGGGTTACGGTTTCATCTCAGATGAAGCAGGAAATGATGTATTCGTACATTACTCAGGAATTGGTTCAGAAGGATTTAAGTCTTTAGAAGAAGGCATCGCTGTTGAATTTGATATCACAGATGGCGCTAAAGGACCTCAGGCAATCAACGTAACAAGAATATAATCTTAAGTAAATAATAACGTGCCTTTTTCAATATAGAATTTCTCGATAATATGAGTTAAATATGATTCGGTTTTTTATTATGAAATAGCAATATTGTTTTACCGATTACAAAAAGAGCTGTGTTTCACAGCTTTTTTTGTTGTTTTGAATTATTTCTAAGATTTTCTTCTTCTTTCTCTTTTTTCCCTACGCTCTTTTAACATAATCTTTCTTGCCATTTTTCTATTTTCTTTTGTATGTCCCCAAATAATATCCGGATACTCTGCCTTTAGATAGTCAATTATAACCGACATATCTGTAGCTTCCTTTCCAGTTGCAATGACTCTTTTAAATTCCAAACCCCTTAAGTTCAGTGTGTGTGTCACCTTTAAATGTATTCCAAATATAGACCTTAGCTTTGCATGTTCATATGCAAATACAATTTTACTTAAAGGCATAATAGATGTTTCATTTTTTCCAAGATTTATAAAATATTTCTCTGTTATATACATATCTCCAGCTTGTACTATCACCAGCTCATCTAACTCATTTAACACTTCACTAATTGTTTTTTTCATTCCTCGTATTATTGAATAACTATAGGTTGTAAGCCACGATGTATGAAGCATTGGAAATAGTATAAATAATAGATTTATCGTTATAAGTGCCGAACTATATGCTATTACCAATACTAAAACAATATATAATACTACATATATATCTTCATTATATTCCTCTTGATTCATTATCACCGGAACTGTTATATTCGTTAGCCCTTGTGTTGTCCAACCTAAACTGTTTGCAAACGAAACCAGCATATTGTCAAACACACCATCTGGCTCTTCAAATTTAACCTTTATCGATATATTCTTAATTTCCAAATCACGATTTTTCACCAATTCTGAGTCAAGAAGATAGAATGTGCATTTTTCATTTACAATATCATAATAGTAAGACGCTTTTACTTCTTTACCTACCATTACATCATACCCTGTATAGCGTAATGTACTAAGATTTATTGTTGCATATTCATAACCTTCTTTATATAATTTAAGAGCATCTGATGATGTCGAAGCTGTTTTCATATTAAAAATATCATTAAAAGGAAGAATGACGAAAAGTACAATTGCTGCTGCAATCGAAAATACTGGCAGTAACAAATGCTTTGCACTGGCTTTTCTTATTGCGCACATTATTTTATTATTGAAAAAAATCTTCACTCCAAAGTCCTCCATCCTCATTTGAAATATATTAAAAGTATATCTATTTTTTGGTTTAGACGCAAGTCCTTTTCAAAAATATATTGATTTTAATTGCTTAAACTGTTAATATTCTATTATTATCATACAGAAAAGAGGATATTTCGATGGATGCTTATACTGGTTTCGCCAGTCTTTATGACTTATTTATGGATAATATTCCATATGACGAATGGGGAAAATATTTACATGAACTCTTAATTGAATATGGTGTTAATGACGGTATTATTTTAGATATTGGTTGTGGCACAGGTAATATTACTGAGTTTTTGGCAAATGTAGGGTATGATATGATTGGTATCGATAATTCTGAAGAAATGCTAAATATTGCTCTTGATAAAAAAGCAGATTCAAACCTTGATATATTATATTTAAATCAAGATATGCGAGAATTGGAGTTATTTGGTACAGTTCATGCTGTCGTTAGCATATGTGATTCTATGAACTATATCCTTGATTTAGATGAGTTAACAGAAGTTTTTAAGCTTATTAATAACTATCTTGACCCAGGTGGATATTTTATTTTTGATTTAAACACTGTCCAAAAGTATAAAAACATGGGTGATACCACTATTGCAGAAAACAGAGATGAAGGAAGTTTTATTTGGGAAAATACATATTTTGGAGAAGAATCTATTAATCAGTATGACTTAACTATTTTTCAAAAGCTTGATAATAATCTCTTTGAAAAACATGAAGAAACACATTTACAAAGGGCTTATACCTTAGATGAAATAAAGTCCGCATTAGAAATTTCAGGACTTGAGCTTATTGCTGTTTATGATGCCTTTACACATAATCATCCATCAAAAGACAGTGAACGAGTTTATATTATAGCTAAAGAAATACAAAAAACAAATTTTACCGATAGAAAGGATTTTTAATTATGTCAGATTATATTGTTAGAGCAACTGCTTGTGATTCTCAAATAAGAGCTTTCGCTGCCACCACCAGAGAGCTTACAGAACATGCAAGACAAATACACGGAACTAGTCCTGTTGGAAGTGCTGCACTTGGAAGACTGCTTACAGCCTCAGCTATGATGGGTTCGATGATGAAGGGCGAAAAAGACTTACTATCTATTATAATAAACGCTGATGGACCTATGGGTAGAATTGGTGTTACTGCCGATTCAAATGCTAATGTTAAAGGCTATATAAATAATCCTACATTTCAAAATCCTCCAAATTATTTAGGAAAGCTTGATGTGGGAGGCGCTATTGGAAATGGAACCTTAAAGGTTATAAAGGATATGGGACTTAAAGAGCCTTATATTGGACAAACCGGACTTATAACAGGCGAAATTGCCGAAGATTTAACTTATTATTTTGCTACCAGCGAACAAGTACCTACTTCTGTAGCATTAGGCGTTCTTATGAACAAAAATAACACTGTTAAGCAGGCTGGTGGATTTATTATTCAACTTATGCCTTTTGCTGATGAAAAGGTTATTGATTTACTTGAGAATAATTTAAAAGAGATAACCTCCATCACATCTTTGCTTGACGAAGGTTTATCTCCTGAAGATATCTTGAAGACTGTTTTAAAAGGTACTGATGTCGAATTTAATGATACTATTCCTACAAACTATAGATGCGATTGCAGTAAGGAACGAGTTGTTAAAGCTCTTATTAGTAAAGGCAAAAAAGAACTTCAATCTATTGTTGATGACAATGAACCAATTGAAGTTAATTGCCATTTCTGTAATACTAACTATATCTTTAAAATAGATGAAATAAAGGAACTACTCACAACTATTTAAGGTTATGTAAGAATGCTTTGCATTCTTGAAAACTTCGACCCTAGTCGAATATTTTCTTCATTCTTCTTTTTCTTCGTTTTACAAGAGTAATTATATATGCACACACTAATAATATATACATTAGATAATGCCTTAGTTTATAGAATTTCACTATATTTACCACATATACAAATCCTAGTAAGTTTAATGCAGTAATAATTATTGCTGAAACCACTATAGAAAAGAGTATGCTTGATAAAATATCCATATTATTTATTTTAACAAGCATCTCTCTTTTAAAGCCAAGTAATCTAAAAATTCTAAAGTTGCTTATACTCAAATTCATAATAAGTCCCGTAATAAATATACCTATAAAGAAAATCATTATTGTACCGCCTAAGCAATGCTGCATTTACATTTTCAAATACCGTATAACTTTCTATTAACTGATAGTTTTGATACACAAAACCAATATAATCTCTTCTATATTCTTCCCAATCACCTTCATCAAAATAAGAGGTGGGATTTCCTTCAATAATCATCTCACCATCTTCATATGTATCAGAGCCACTGATAACATTTAAGAGGGTAGATTTTCCACTACACCTCTTACATTTCAAATAACTAATTCATCACGTTCCTCATTCTTTTTTCTCTTCTCTTTATTAAAACATATGTATATAATGCAATTACTAGTATATACACCACATAATGCCTAAATTTATAGTATTTCACTATATTGGCTATAAAGGAAACTCCCGATACATTTAGTATCAATATTATAAGTAATGAAACTCCAACAGAAAAAATCATACTCTTTGAAACATCCAATACATTTGTTTCATTAATTGTTCTTCCATCAAGACCAAGTAATTTAAATACCCTGAAATTAGTAATATTTATATTCATAATAGTTCCTGTAATAAATATGCCAATAAAGAATATCATCACACAAGCTGCTATAGATACAATCATGCTAGTTGCTTTTTGATTAACTATATCATAATCATATTCAGTCGCTCCGACTCTATATACACTCGCCGCTTCATATCCCAAGTCTTCTATATCATCTATAACATCCTCTGTATATGCGTAATCTTTAATGAATACGGACATCTGATAAGAGTCTTTATCAAATACTATTTTATCGTATAAATCTCTACCAACCTCCATTACTCTTTGTGTTGACAATGTCGTTCCCAATGTTGCTGTGAATTTTAATGAAAAAACATTAGTTGTATTGTATTTTTCATCCTCCTGCGTAACCTGCCAATCTAATGAGCCCTCTTGGTTATATAACGAAAGCACCATAGAGCTACCTAGCATATGTACTATAGTTTTTCCATTACCTAAATTAGTTCTGCTTGTTTTATTTACTGCTTCATTTGATAACTTTACATCATTCCCACTTAAATCTTCATTAATAATAAATATTGGCAAGTCCGTAATTGTATATTCACTAAAATTATACAACCTATTGTTAATTGCACAAATTTCATTATAAAGGTCTTTACCATTATATTTATCAAACCCTTCTCTAGAGTCATCATAAATTCCTGAATTATTTAAACCATTCTTTGGCAAATAACCAAGTGTTTTCACTGTAAGCTGGTCTGTAATTGTAAGTCCCTCAAGTGAATCTGCATATCCTAATAATAATTGATCTAATATATCGTTAGGACTTACTGATATCATTGATGCAAATTCTTCTGAAAAATACACTGTATCTGACTCACGTTTCAATAAGCCCACTACATTACAAGTTACTCTTGCAAGCTGATTTCCCCAATCATTTTTCTTTCCGATATAAAATCTTACCGATTGTCCAAGAAGACTTTCATCATCTGAATATACCACTATATCGTATAGGTTTTCGGGCATATTACCAATTAACAAATCACTTTCTGTAATACATGTTTGGCTTCGAATAAATAAACCATTTGAAAGTGCTCTAACGGTTTTATGACTAGGTAGTGAGTAATCATCTTCCTTTACTTTATTCACAATTTCGTAGTCTTGATTTTCTACCAATAGACAATATGCATCTGTAATACCGTCATATAGTTCAACTGATTCAACTCTTCCCACTTTTTGTATTTTTTCTACATCTTCGCTACTAAAAGCAGTTCCATCATAGTTCCTCACAATTATTCTTCTTGTATCACCATTTAAGAAATAGGTATCACTATATATTTTTGAAGTAGAATTATCTAAGTTCACGAAAAAACTTCCAAGAAGGATAAAAAATGCTGATGACGCTACTATCATAAACAGAATTAAGAATGCTGTCAAAACAGGACGGCTACGTCTATTTTGATATGCTATTCTATTTGCAACTTCTCTGCTTTTCTTATTAGCTTTCTTTTTTTGCTCTTTCTTTTGCGTCTTTTCTTCTTCTGTACTTATTATATCTTCTGTTTCGCTTTCAACTACTTTCTTTTCTCGTAACTTAATATCCTCTGCCACTTCACCATCAAACATTCTTATTTTTCTGGTAGCATATTGTTCCATCTCATCAAAATTATGAGTTACTACTATAACAAGTTTTTCTGCTGATAATTCATTTAACAGCGACATTATCTGAGCACTATTTTCACTATCAAGATTTCCTGTAGGCTCATCTGCCACTAAAATAGGGGTTTCCTTTGCCAGTGCTCTGGCTATCGCCAGTCTTTGCTTTTGACCACTTGATAACTGTGTAGCTCTATGGTCTGCAAGATCTGCGATACCCACCTTTTCTAAATAACTATATACCTTATCTGTAGTATCATTAATCTTTCCTTTTACTACTAATGCTGCATTTACATTTTCAAACACAGTATAGCTTTCAATCAGCATATAGCTCTGATAAATAAATCCTATGTAATCCCTTCTATATGCCTCCCAATCTCTTTCATCAAAATATGAGGTGGCTCTTTCTCCAATATACATTTCCCCATCTTCATATGAATCAGAACCGCTTAGCACATTTAGAAGAGTTGACTTTCCACTGCCACTCTCACCTGTTATGGCTACCAATTCACCTTTTTCAAATTCTAAGTTGATTTTACGAAGTCCTAGAGCAACTTCGTTGTTTCCAACGTAGTACTTTGATATATTCTCTAATTTAATCATGTCGCCTCCATTTAAATATCATACTTAGATGCTAATTGTGCAGGTGGAAGTCTTAATATCTTTCTTATTGGTAATATACCAATAAGTACATTTGACAAATATAAAAATGCAATTGTTCCTAAAAATGCATACCATGGATAATTTATATCAGCATCTAATGAAGGAATACTAGCAATAATATTTGTTACAAAGGTTGCCAAAACAGCTCCTATTAGCGATGTATAGCTTGTTATCAGCACATTTTCATATGCAAATAGTCCTATTATACTCATCTTTGAAATACCGATAAGTCTGTAAACGCCTAAATCTTGCATTCTTTGTACTGCATTAGCCTTCATCATAAAGTAAAGTATAATCATAGATACAAAGAATATTGTAATTGTAACAATGATTCTTCCATTAAATAATTCAGCTTTCTCTGCTCTATATTCTGAAAGGGCATCTTCATAGTTATCTGTAATAATTACATTTATGCTATTTAAGATACTTTGTGGCAATTCCTCAAAGTATTTTCTTACAGACTCTTTATCGTCTGTATAAATATTAAATACACCTTTATCTGCATATATATCATCCAATACAACATCTATTTGGTCATCCGGAACAACGATTTGAACATATTGTCCAAATATTACATCTGTTGGGACACATCCCACAACTTCACATGCTGTACCTGATTTTAATTCCTTTGAATATTTGTAACCTTCTATTGGTGTTTCTAAATATGAATTTGCCTCACTAGGTGACATTCCATCAAGCTTTTCTGCTATAGTAGCTTCCAAGTTTTGCAATTCCTCTTCATATTCTGCAATTTGATTATTTATCCATTCGATGTCATCTGCCCATCCCATATCGGTCATCCATCTTTTGTTCTCTTTACTTTCTTCCAGTCTTCCTTCTACCTTGGTATATTCATATACTTCCGGATACATTGACCTTCTTACTATCTTCCACATAGCTTCATAATCTTTCTGTGGTTCAAGTATTTGGATTACTCCATCCTCATTTACACCAAGTTCAATGTCTGCGTATTCCGGATAAAGTTCTTTAAACTTACTTTCTGACATTATTAACTCACTCCAGCTGTTTATCTGTGAAATTTGATATTTATCAATATAAATATCCATTTCCTCAGAACTAGCAATTCCCACTATAGTAAATTCTATTTCATTTATCGTCTTAACTACCTTGTCTAAAAAATGTCTGTTATCGTTTATAACATTTGATAATTCAGGAGAATTTTTTACAAATTTTTCAAGTACCCATTCATCCACAATTATTTCATACTCATTTTCTGGCATTCTACCATATTTTAAATCTTTTGAGTCAAATTTTTCTATATCTACAAATGAATATGTAGATATTTTTGCATCTAAATCTTCTAACTGAAGAAATCCAATATACTGGTATGTAAGTGATGTTGTCGGAACAATCGTTAAGTTATCATACATTTCCGGTTCATTTTCCTTCATATTTGCTAAAATTTCTTTATTTAATTCAAAAAACTTGTTTGTTGGAATCTGAGCACCTTTTTTTAGGGTTACATTTATATAATGAGAATCATTCTTTACAACATCTTGTTCCTTTATATTTGCAATAGTCATAATATCTTGAGTAGCAAGAACCATCATTATCGCCATAACAAATAATGATAATACAAGGAATATCTGTTTCTTTCCCATTGAAAATATATTAGATTTTGCTATAGTTCTTATTTCTTTAAAGCCCATCTTTGGCTTCTTTGCCGACTCCAATGTTTCCAATGAATACTCAAGCTCATCAATATCTGTCATCTCTATCTTTGGTTTCTTACTATCAATGATTTTCTTTTCACTGTCAACTGTCAATAGTTCTATATTTTTTGCATCTCCCATGGATATGTAAATCTTACTATTTTGATATATAAGCTTAATACCCATATCAGGAAGCTCATCATTGCTATACACTTCTACATTAAGCTTTTCATCACCAATTTGTTTCTTATCGTACTCCTTTAGATAGATATTGGTGTCTTCAATATATTGGTATGCTGTTTGATTTTCTTTGTACTGTTCTTTCTCAATCTTTCCATCTGATATCCATAAGATTCTATCTGCAAAGAAGTCTGCAATTGTTCTTTCATGTGTTACCACTACCACTAAACAGGTCTTTGAAACTTTCTTTAATATACCCATTATACGCATAGTATTAGCTTCATCAAGATTTCCTGTTGGCTCATCTGCAAATATTACCTTTGGTGCCTTTGCAAGTGCTCTGGCAATAGCAACTCTTTGCTGCTGACCACCGCTCAATTGTGATACAAGTCTTTTCTTATATCTCCACATATCTACAGCTTTTAATACGTAGTCTATTCTCTCTTCTTTTTCTTCTTCACTTATATCATATAAACTAAGTGATATCATAAGGTTATATTCTACTGTTCTGTCTTGCAGTAAGTAATAGTTTTGGAATATGTATCCGAACTTTTCATTTCTTACACGCTCTTGATTAGAATCACCATATTTTTTTATCTCAATTCCATCTACATCAATAGTACCTTTTACAAAGTCATCAAGTCCACTGATTGTATTCATAAGAGTAGTCTTTCCTGAACCACTTTCTCCTAATATACATACAAGTCCTGTGTCACCAAGTGTAATTGATGTATCATTTATTACATGAAGCTCGTTTGCTTTACCTTTATTATAGTATTTATTTAATCCATTTATTTTAATCATGCTGCTTTTTTATTCCCCTTTCTTAGCTGCTTCTTAAAGCTGTTACTCTAAATCTCTTCTTCATATATTGATTAAAGAAGAATGCTGTTATCACTGCCATTAATATACTTATTGCTATTATAAAAAGATAATCTCCTAATCCAAAATATTTCATAAATGTTGTAATTAAAGGTACTTTTTGCATTTCACATATAATGGCTATTATTATCGCTATAATATCCATAAATACCGTCATTGTAATCAAATCATAATAATTCATTTGACTTACCATTTTTCTCTTCATGCCCAATGACTTAAGTATAATAAAGTCTGCACGCTTTAATTTCATTAATGAATAGATTACTAATATTTCAAGTACAAATAAAACAATAATACCTGCAACCGATATGAGTAATGCTTGAAGTCTTTTTCCAACCAAATCAGGATCATAATCAGTTGCGCTAACTCTTAACGCACTGATAACCTCATAACCAGCATCTGATATTTCACTAATCGCACTATCTGTATAGGCATAATCTTTTATGTATACTGACATTTGAATACTTTCTTGAACTCCTAATATCTCAAAGAATGCTTTTTCACTTACTTCTACTATTCTTTCACTTGCATTAATTCCATCTTTTACTATCTTAAAGTTGAAATCTTTTGTTTCATTCTCTCCGGTTGATAGCGAAAGTGTTGCATCTTCCAAAATATAACTAAATGCAATTACTGTACCACTTCTCTTTCCTTCTTCGTTTAGATTTTGAATAATATCATTTGATAATCTAATTTCATCATCTGCAAGATCTGCTCCGATTGTAATATGTACGTCTTTATCTTTGTCTTTATCTATTACAGTGTCTTTAATATTTTTGTCGTCATGCACATTCACATCTTGTAATGTGTATTTTAGCTTTGTTTCATAATCATCCCAATTATAGCTATATTCTAACGCGAGAGATTCATTGAAATAAATCTGATCTGTTTCTTCTTTTAAAACACCTGAAACAATATATTTTCCACCTGTATAGTATTTTGCTTTCCAGCTGTCTGACTTTAGATATATTTCAACTTCTTCGCCCACTAAATCTTCATCGCCATATAATACAACTTCTTTTACATTTGACGGCATCTTTCCTGCCAATAAATCAGATTCATCTAAACATGAGCTTGATTTAATAAAATTATTATATTTTTCTAATTTAACTATTGTATATTTAAGCTTATCTGTAGACTTGTAATCTTTTGTGTAGTCTGTATTTACTTTATAAAAGAAAAAGTTATCATTTGCTAAATCATACTTTTCTACTTGAACTACATTCGTAATTGATTTTAATGTTTCGTAATCACTTTCCTCAATCGGCTTTTTGTCACTTCGTCTTACTATTAGTCTTGTATCATCCACATTATTGAAAACGTCTTCACTAACTGTTTTTGTTTTTGTATCATCTATATTGCTTATAAAATATCCATAGAAAATAATCGTTGCAACTGCTGCCATTAATAAGAATATCCCCACAAAAAAGCTTCTATGTGGCTGGGCCTTTCTGTTCATACTGACAAATTTTCTTGATATATGGAATATCTTCTTTGGCTCTTTGTCATCTTCGACTTCATTTGCATCAAAATCTGATTGAAAGTCATTATCTTTATATAACTCTTCATCCAGTTTTATATCTTCAACCACTTCTCCATCATAAAGTCTGATTTTTCTTGTTGCATATTCTTCTGCCAACTCATAGTTATGTGTTACTACTATAACAAGCTTCCCCTCTTGTGCTAACTGGTGCAATATTGCCATTACTGCTTTTCCATTTTCCACATCCAGATTTCCTGTTGGTTCATCTGCAATAATAACATCTGTATCTTTTGCCAATGCTCTGGCAATACCAAGTCTTTGCTTTTGTCCACTTGACATATGAGATGCTTTATTATGAGCTTGCTTCTCCAATCCAACTTTTTTAAGAGCCGCCATAGCTTTTTGACGCCTCTGTTTTCTTGTATACTTATTTTCTTCATTTTCACATATCATAATAACCGATTCTACATTCTCCAATGCAGTATAGCTATCGATAAGATTATATGACTGATAAATAAAGCTGATTTTATTCTTTCTATATTTTTCCCAATCATACTCGTCGTAATAAGAAGTTTCTAATCCCTTGAAATATAGTTCCCCCTCTTCATAGGAATCCATACCACTTATTACATTGCTTAGTGTGGATTTTCCGCTTCCACTCTGTCCTGTAATTGCAATAAATTCACCCTTTTTAAACTCTAGGTTAATACTTTTTAATCCTAAAGTTACATTGCTATCACCATAATAGTATTTAGTGATTTCTTTTAACTTTATCACCGAATGCTCCTCCCTACCTAATCGTTCTTGTTTTTAAAAATTAGCACGTATATGTATACTTTTTGTATACTTTTACACAAACAAGCATTATTTTACCATAGAAAGAAGTAAAATTCTACAAATAGCGGGGCTTAAATGTTGATTTATTGTTTATTTTTTATAACAATTTAGTTTTTTCCAGTGATTTAGTAAAGTCAAATACTCTTTTTCGTGCAAACTGTTTTTTAGGTATACGAAATTGAACTCGTGGTTTACATTGAATTCATCTAGTTTAAGTTCCATCAGTTTTCCTGTTTCTATTTCTTTTTGTACTGCTGCTTCTTCCTAAAGTTTCAATACATCTTTTGTTATTCTTCAACATGTCTGCATTCGCTGCTGAATCAAGTGTTACTGCGTTTCAATACAACTTTTGTTATTCTTCAACCACTATATCCCTTAGATATCACACAAAGTATGACAAGTTTCAATACAACTTTTGTTATTCTTCAACATTATTCCACCGCCTTAATCCATCTAAGAATAACCGTTTCAATACAACTTTTGTTATTCTTCAACATATACTCCTTCTTTATTTTGGGAAACACCAATGGAGTTTCAATACAACTTTTGTTATTCTTCAACAGGTTCACCATATACATTAAAACCGCCACTATTTGTTTCAATACAACTTTTGTTATTCTTCAACGTAGTATTATAAGTCAAAGTATTTGTTGAATCATCTGTTTCAATACAACTTTTGTTATTCTTCAACATGCCACGACATTCGATAAGCCGTACCTTCTGTAGTTTCAATACA
>JAVBUL010000287.1:0-2810 GCA_031555415.1 Lachnospiraceae bacterium
AAGAAATTAGGTTAAGATGTAACAAGCCAGTTTTTTTAGTAGGAGGAGGTAAAGAGAGAACTTTAAAAAAGAATCAAAACGAAGTTATTATTAATGAAAATGATATTAAAGAAGCAATGGGATACATATCAGGATATTCAATGTATGCCTTTGAAGAGCAATTAAAGGAGGGTTTTATTACCATAAGGGGAGGTCACAGAGTAGGCGTATCCGGAAAGATTGTATTGGAGAAGGAAGTAATAAAAACAGTTAAAAACATAGCATCTGTAAACATTAGGGTAAGTCATGAGGTTATTGGCTGCAGCGATGATGTGATGGACTATGTAAAAGGAAATACGCTGATAATTTCACCTCCCCGTATGGGGAAAACTACATTACTTAGAGATATTTTAAGGCATATAGCTAATAAAGAAGGGCAAAATGTTGGGATAGTGGATGAGAGAAGCGAAATTGCTGCCTGCTATATGGGAATACCTCAAAATGATGTGGGAAAGAGAAGTGATGTACTGGATTGCTGTCCAAAATCACAGGGAATGCTTCTGCTTCTAAGGGCAATGTCACCGACTTATATCGGAGTAGACGAGCTTGGTACAAAAGCTGATATTGAAGCAGTACTACAGGTAGTAAATAGTGGGGCAGGGGTAATAGCTACAATACATGGAGATGATTTAGAAGAAATAAAGAAAAAAGAGCTTACAGGAAGGCTTATTAGAGAGAGGATATTCGATACATATATAGTATTATCAAGGACAAGCGGAAGAGTCATAAAGACTATATTTAATAAGGATTGTGATTTGATATGTTAAAAATAATTGGAGCAATAATGATTTGTACAGGCTGTACAGCATTAGGATTTGCAATAGGTGATGCTTATATAAAGCATTATAAAGAACTAATTTATCTAAAAAAAGTATTTGTAATGATAAAAGGTGAAATAAGATACAATTGCGGAATGTTAAGTGAAGTATTTTTAAACGTATCCTCAAAGGTAAAAGAGCCGTATAAAGAGGCATTTATATTACTTAGTGAACAATTAGAAGAACGAGATGATAAAAGCTTTGATGTAATGTGGAATAACATATTTATTGAAAAGTTAAGGACAAGTAGTCTTTGGAGTGATGATTTATCAGGATTAATAGAGTTAGGAGAAAGTATGGGGTACTTAGATAAACAAATGCAGCTAAACAGTATTGATTTGTTTATAAATAACTTGGAAAATGAGATAAAAGAAATATATGTAAAGCTCGAAGGAAACACCAAATTGTATAGAGCATTAGGTGTATTAGGTGGACTTCTCATAACAATACTAATTTATTAGAACAGGAGTGTTAAAATGGACGTAAGTTTAATATTTAAAATAGCAGCAGTCGGAATACTGGTCTCTGTGGTTAATCAAATACTCAAGCAAAGTGGTAGAGATGAACAAGCCTTTTTGGTTGGACTGGCAGGTCTTGTATTAGTATTGTTTTGGGTGGTTCCGTACATATATGACTTATTTGAGAATATAAAAAATCTTTTTTCACTATAAAAAAAGATTCAGCTAAAGCTGAACTTTGCAAGAATAACAAATTCTTGCCGGAGGTGCATATGAGTTTAATAGGAATAATGCTTTTTGCGATAATGGCGGCGATACTTGGAACTCAGTTGAAAAACATAAAAAGCGAGTATAGCACATTGATAAGTATTGTAGCATGTATGGTTATATTCTTTTTTATATTAACAAAGTTGTCAGTAGTTATAGAAGTTATTGGGGTTATAAAGTCATATATTTCTATAGATGATGTTTATCTTGGGACATTGCTTAAGATAGTAGGGATATCTTACATAGTGCAATTTTCATCAGATATATGTAAGGAGTGTGGATATGGGGCAATCGCAAATCAAATACAGATATTTGGAAAAATAGCAGTACTTGTTATTAGCATGCCTATAGTACTTGCGTTATTAGAAACAGTAAGAGTTATTCTTGCCTAAGGAGGCAGCATGAAGATAAAAAGATTTATTGCAATATTTGTGGTAATGCTGATAGTTTTATTTTTAGGAGAAATGGTTGTTTATGCTTCAACAGAAGAAGAGGATAGTATTTACGATCAAATGCAATTATATGATTTTTCAGAAATAGATAAAGCATTAGATTCTGAAATCGATTTTTCATCTATGGTTAAAAGACTTGCTACGGGAGAATCAGAAGGCGTATTTGCAGAACTTTTTAATAGTGTAATGGGGAAAATATTTTATGAGGTTAGTTATAATAAAGCTGCAATTGCCAAAATAATTTTAATAGCTATAATATCGTCACTTTTTACAAATATGTCGCTGATATTTGATAAGTCAGAAATGTCGGAGACAGGCTTTTTTGTAACTTATATGCTACTTATAACAGTGCTTATGAGTTCTTTTGGAGTAATATCCGGCATGGTATTTGATGTAGCCGAAAGTGTTATATCTTTTATGAATGCACTTGTTCCAGCATTTTTTATATCGGTAGGAGTAAGTTCGGGAAGTATAAGTGCAGTGGGGTTTTGCCAAATAGCATTAGTGGTCTTGTCTATTGGAGAAAGAATTATAAAAATAGTAATGATACCACTGGTTAATATATATGTTGTAATAATGATAGTAAATAATATAGTATCAGAGGATTATCTATCAAGATTTGCAGGAGTAATAAAAAGTTTTGTCTTATGGGGACTAAAGTGTTTTATAACAATAACACTTAGTGTAAATGCAATCCAAGGTATTGTATTGCCATCACTTGATGGTGTGAAGGGAGGAGTGATAACAAAGCTTATCAATATATTGCCGGGAGGCAG
>JAVBUL010000091.1:0-21733 GCA_031555415.1 Lachnospiraceae bacterium
ATCAAATCCTCCCCAAATATAATCTCCGCTCTTCCATTCCATTATAAGGTACTTTTCTTCATTTTCATAGAATAACTCATACTTACAGGCTGTACTACAATGTTTTCGTAAGACATAACCTTTTGTCCACACCTGCATATCTTCTGAATCTATTATGTTATCCTTATATATGCTTGTGCATTTTCCATTCTCTTTAAATTCAATACTCTCAAAATAAAGATTATCTTCATAACTTATCTTCTCAATATCTAATTCCTCTTTTGATTTGCAATAACATATAGATTTCCACTTTCCCAGAACATCTTCATCCTCTACAAAAGGCATATTAATATTATCCTTCCTTGCAATTCCTAAACGAGTATATTTTTTATTATCAAGCTGGCGTAATACAAGTATTGTAAGCTTTCCGTTCCTTCTATAGTCGTATGATTTGTTTTGAACAAACATATACTTTTCACCATTATGTTCCTCAACTTCATATGAATTTACATACTTGTCATTACCATTATCAAAAATAAGATAACCTTTTGTCCACCAAAAGCACCAATATGGCTCACCATAAGGCAAAAAATAAATTTCTTTATTTACATTGCCATAATATGTGTAATTAAAGCCCTTTGTAAAAAAATCCTCTTTTGTAGCGTATTCTCCTAAAACCTTCCATTTTCCTATAACATTATCATCATTTTCAAATGATATATCAATATTTTCCTTTAAAACTTCAAAGTTTTTATTAGTATCTTGAGAATTATTTTGAGCTTCCAATAACATATTTTTTACTTGTTCAAGACTTTTCGAAGCTTCCTCAAGCTCTTTCTTTTTGAAACTAATAAGGTTGAGTACTGTATCTCTATTATCTGCTTCTAATATTGCTTTTATTTCACATAGTGAAAACTTTGCCTTTTTTAATGCCGTCACCTTATTATAAATTCCTATTTGATTCTCAGAATAATATCTGTAACCTGTAAAATTGTCTATATAATCAGGCACTAACACACCCTCTTTGTCATAATGCCTGAGTACTGATATTTTTGTACCGCAAGCTTCTGCAAATTCTCCAATTAACATTAGAATCCCTCCTGTCATGTATTTCCTATATTATAAGTCTAAAGTTAAGTTGAGAGTCAAGAAACATTATTCAGAATACATTTTATTAACTTCCTTAAAAAAGTCACGTATATCCTCAAAATCAGGAATACACATTTTGAAAAATGTCATTCCATGACAGCTTACCTTCTTTTGAGATTTATATGTGTAAGGTGTTTTTGATAAACAGTTTGGGCCACAACCGACGCATTCATTAAGATTATAAAAAATACGTTCAGCCAAATGTGGAGATGTTTTTTCAATCTCATTCAATACCGCTTCCATATCATTTGTTTTTCTATGCCAAAACTCTGGCTTACAATTTGAAATTACATAATATTGAATTGAATGATGCATAATATTTCCACTTAAATATATGGCATATGATATCCCAATATTAGACTCTACATATGTAATCTTGTTACCATGTTTTTCTATTATTCTCTTGAATTTAAGGTTGTTTAGTGACTTTAAAAATTTATCTGTCTTAATAATTTCTTCTTTAATATCAGGTGGTAAGTTTTCTATGCAAGAATCAAATGTATGTTTTTGTGTTGCTTGAAACGATCTATCTGGTTCTTTGTTTTCCGTTTCGATATGTGTTAATGGTACTTTATCCTCATATTCAGTAACATTAATTGATCTGATATCTAGTTTTGCACGTTTTGTACAAGTTATCCCAAGCTCAAATCCTGATTCATTTTGTTCAGGAAAATCCTTTGATTTCATATAACGTTCTTTTGTTGAATAGTAGCGTTCCTCACCATTGATAAGTATCTGCATTTCTTTTAAATTGTAAATAATTGAAATACCTACAAATTCATTATAAGGAATATGGTTATCATATATTAGTGGTTTTCCTCTTTGCTCTGAAATATCTTCTATTCTTCTATTTTCCATCCAAGGTGAACCAATTGTTACATGACCCAAACCAATAAAAAGTAGTATTTCAGGCATATCTATAGAACATTCTATGTCAATTCTCATAGGTAGCCTAAATTTACCCGGTATTCTCATATAAGATATAATCCTATCACGTTTTATATTATATCCTACACTATGAATAGCGCGAGTTGTTGTTATGCTCAATATTTCGTTTTCTAACATTTCTGTCTTTATATTTCCAACTGGTTGTAAATCCTTTAAATTAATCGTTGTAGCGTTCATGTTTTCCCCTTTTCTCATAATTATTTTTTTCCACACTAACCTCCTAGTATTTATCCAAATATCCCTGCAATAAATCGACAAATTTCCCAATATGTATTCCATCAACAAAAGAATGATGTACCTGTATAGAAAATGGAAGCATTACCTTTCCATCTCTTTCAAAATATTTTCCCCAATCAAATAGAGGTGTTGCATTATCCTTTTTGCCTGAATTTGTATGTGAAATATGAGTGTATGATACCCAAGGAATCGGCGAAAACTGAAAAACGTTATTGCCAAGTGGTCCTGTAAAATACTCTTTTTGACTTTCTGCCTTTTCAAGTGCTATTTTAACATACTCTTCTAATGTATCCTGCATATCAACATTGACAACCTTAAAAAGTTCTGTTTGTCTATTAAGATATGTAAACGCTGTATCTATTCTATCGTATAGCACAATTTTACCGTCTAAGAAACGGTATCTAAATTCTTCTATTTCATTGGCACATTTAGAAACTGCATAGATAAGTGCCATTGTAAATGGATATTTCATTTCTTTAACCTTAGTTAAAAAATGACTTATGTCAAGTTCTATTGTAATACAATATGAAGGCTCTATACTGTTTCTAAACACTTGACAATGCACTGCCCTATTCCAGTTTTTTTCATCTATTATCTTATAACCTGACATTATCTTTCCTTTCACTTAATCTATTGATAATCCTACCTATTCTTCAACTTTTAGATAGCTTGTTATTGCATACACGACCTGACCATTATATTCAAGCCTTGACCAACCGTTATCTCCAATTCCAGTGCGTGTGACATACTCACCATTTTTCAATGTAACAACAATAGTTGAATCATCCGCACTACTCATAACATTTCTTAGATTAGTTTCTTCTTTTGCTGTTACTTGTTCATTCACTGCAGTAAACGTCACTTTAGCATCAGGGTTAGTTTTAGTTGTTTGTTCTTCCTTTGTAGTCTCCTTCGCTGTATCCGTTGTCAGCAGATTAGTCTTTGCATAAACTATAACTCCGTTATATTTAAGCTTTGACCAACCATTATCTCCAACTCCAACTCGTAATACCATATCACCATTTTTAATTGTTGCTGCAACCATCGCATCCATATTTGGTGCTGTTCTCAAATTGGTTTCTTCCTTTGCAGTCACATATTCATTTGTTTCAATAAATGTAATTCCTAGTTCAGGATTAGTTTCTGCATTTCCTGATGTAGGCTCATTGTCCTTTGGCTGGGCTGGCGTATCATAAGTAAAATTTGCTACATTCATATCTACATACCCACTAATTCCGTCAACAATTCCTTTATTTGTATACTGCCACATTGAATAAGTTCCGGAGTAATTAGGTTTTGAACTAACGGGATATGGATTTACAGGATATTGTGCCACCCATATTTTGAATGCTGAGGTCAATGTATTCGTATCCCAATACGTTGAGCCTTCCAGTTCACTCTTTGCCGCATACAGCATTCCCGTATATCCTTCCTGCTTTGCATAGTTAAGAAATGTGCTTGCATTAGCACTTCTTGCCGAATTGCTTACTCCATACATTCTGCTTTCTTTAGAGGTAAAACCTTCACAGTTATAAACTACAGGATACGTTATCGCATATTGGGCAATAAAGTTTGTCACCCATTTTGCTTCTTCCAAGGCTTCCGCTTCATTTATTGCTGTAGAAAAGAAGTATACTCCAATCTTTATCCCTGCTTCACTGGCTTTCTGTAAATTATATGCAGCATATGCATCCTCATAGATAACACCTGTCTTATCTGTTCGATATCCCACTCTTATAATTGCAAACTCAACACCTGCTGCCTTTACTTTATTCCAGTCTATTTTCCCCTGATATTTTGAAACATCAATTCCAAGTGATTTTGTTTCTTCGGTTTTTACATCACTTATATTCTGGATAGCTCCTGAATCTCCTGCTGTATTGTCTACAATATTCTGTGGATCTTGTTCATCATCCTCTGGTTTATTATTCACAGGTTCAGTTTCTTCTTGCCCTGTCGTTGCTTCGTTATCTCCACTCTGATTAGTACTTGAAGCTTCTTCTTTGGTAGACGTTTCTAATGTTGTTTCCGCATCCACATTTACACTATTGTCTTTATTTCCGAATACAATCAATAAAACAGATATTATCACAATTATAGAAAATACTGCTAATATTATAAAAATCACTTTTTTATTTTGTTTAATATAGTTTATTAGTAAGTTATGTTTACCATCTAAATCTTTTAAATCCTCTACATCATCTAAAGGTTCTAAATCTTCTAAATCCTCTTTCAAAACTTAAGCCCTCCCTTAATCTCTATTTTTGTAGTATATCTTCTGTGCTCTTTCTATTTCAGCCTGTTTTTCGCTTATACCATGTTCCTTAATCATTTTTTCATATTCATTTGATGTAAAAAAGTTTTTATTTGTTGAGTCCTTACGCAGTATATGTATTAACATATTTTCTCCTACTTCCTTCTTATTTACTTTTCTTGTTATAAAAATTCCTACAGCACAAGCAACTCCCATTCCAAACCCTATTGTTATATGAAAAAAAGGTTGTTTTTCAATTGAGGACATCAAATTAAATATTGGTAGAAGTTTAGCATCTTTGCCCAAAACAAGAGACCATAAATAACGAGGTGCATTAAGTTTTTGAACATTATAAGCATATAGAATACCTAGTACCCCCCAGATTGTAGAGATAATTGAAAATATAACCATTACAATCCAAGCACCATTTTCAACTAAACATTTTTTACATAGATACTCATCATGTCGTTCAAAATCTTCATATAAAACTCGTGTAGCTCTATAGTTAGCTCCTCTTGCAATTACATTAGGAGTAGTTGAATAGCAAGTATACTTACTTCCTGTTTCTTTACCACATTTTATACATTTTCCCATAGAAATCTTCCTCCTAAATAATATAACGTAATATATATAATCTTCTTATCAACACTTGTCTAAATAACTAATTATATTATAGCATTTTCAAAATAAACTATCAAACTAATAATTAAAAGTTAAAGTCCTGCGATTTTGTGTTATCTTTTTATCAATAATTGATTTCATTAATTAATAGTGTTATAATTATATTATCAAAACTATCGTAATTTTTATAGAAAGGAGGCTCTCTATGGGTGTTAATAGTATTGGCAATGTAGATTACTCACATATTTCATCTGGGAAAAGAATTAATTCTGGTGCTGATGATGCCGCTGGTTTAGCAATTGCCGAAAAATTAGAAACACAAACAAATGGATATGATGTAGGTGCATCCAACGCTGCTTCTGCTAGAGATATGTTAAACGTAGCAGAAGGTGGTTTAAGTTCAATTAATGATTCCTTGCAACGAATGAGAGAATTGAGCGTGCAAGCTTCAAACAGCGCATTATATACTTCCAGGGACTTGTCTGCAATGCAAAAAGAAATAGACCAATTAAAACAAGGTATTCAAGATGCCGCCAAAGGAACTTCATTTAATACAATGTCTTTATTAGACGGAAGCATGGCAGATTTAAATATTGCAACTAACCCCGATGGTACAGGCATGAAGATTTCTATGGCAAACTCTACTTTAGAAGCACTTGGCATTAGTGACTTTGATGTAACCAGTGATTTTGATATATCTGCTTTAGATAAAGCGATCGAAATGGTAAACAGTGCCCGAAGTGATCTTGGTTCACAATCGAATGCTTTAGAATCAGCTATATCATATAACAATTTAGCTTCATATAATACTACAGCTTCCAAAAGCAGAATCGAAGATTTGGATATGTTCAAAGAAATTTCTGAGCAACAGAAGAATAAGATTTTACAGGACTATCAGACACAATTTGCAAAAAAGAAAATGGAAGATGAAGCTAATATAAATAAGATGTTATTTTAATAATAGTTTTTTTGAGAAAGGGTGCTATGAATAAAAATGAATCATTATACAAAAAACAAAAGGCTATTCGTCCCAAGTTAGAAGATGTCCTTAATCAATATCTTGATGGTGAAATTCGTCAAAATGCCCTTAACTTTGTTGCATGGTTAAGAGCAAATAAAATGCCCCCTCAATGGGGCTCAGCTAATTCATGGTCAGTTAGTTACAAAAAAATACGAGTTTGTTATATAAAATTAGAAAACGAGTCATGGTATATATGTCCTTCTCAGTATAGAAATGGCAACGAATATTTTAATGATTTTATCTCAAATAACAATTTAAAAGAACTTGTTTGGGCAAGCTTAAAGCCTTGTCAAAACTGCCTATCATGTTCTCCTGGTATAAATTTAACGGTTTCCGGAAGAGAGTTTAATAATATCTGTGGATGGTATTCTATTCGATTTTGTGATCTTGGTGCAGAGGAGTTAGAAGATGTAAAAGAGGTCATTAATTCAAGAAACCTAAGGAGAGAATGATCTCGTTGCCTATTGTGTATAGCACTATAACAAGGGGTTGTCGGTAAATACCAATCTTAACTCCTAAACATTAAAAAATGAACATCCCTAGAAAATAAATCCTTTCAAAGATTTACTTATTTATCTGGGGATGTTCTTTTTTATGTTCCATAGTTATTTTAGGGTACATCAAGTAAACATACGCTTATTTTAGTTCAAACTTTTTTAAGCTATTTTCTGTTCTGTTTTACACTCAAATTTCTTTAATTCACCATGTGTAAATCTGTGATACTTATTTATATTTCTTCCTATCGCAAACATCAGAAATTCCTTATATACCTTTTCAGATGAACGGTAATGAAATTTTCGAAAATTCTCATTTTCCTTCATATCTCCAAAATGTCCTTCAGTTTGGATAGAGCGAATCTGCCTGTTCAGGATTCCCTTGTCACTCGTTATATTTGAGTGTGATTCCATCTGTAATTCTTCCCACAGCTCATTTATCTTCATTAGTTTATTTTTTTCCCCTGTCAGTTTCATCATTATATTTGTACAGACACTTTGCTTTATGAGGACAACCACTACAATCACTACAGCCATAAACCTCATAGGTCTGAACATAACCATTGTTATTTCGCTTCTCGGTTTTTATATGTGCAAGTGTTCTTCCGTCATGGCAATAGTAGCAGTTTTCGCTATCCGAACGCTCCATGTTATAATGCTTTCCTATGTCATTCTTATATGCTCTTGTCTTCATTTTCTCGTGAGTCTGCAGCTTGATATATGGATTTATGCTGTTTTCTCTTAAATACAGAAGATTTTTCTCACTACAGTAACCACTGTCAGCAGTAACATCTTCCGGGTAGAAACCAAAAGCCTTATTGTGCTTCTTTAGTACCGGAATCAATGTGTCATAGTCCGTTCTGTCATTACTTACATAGGTGTGGATAATGAAATAATTCTCAACGGCAATCTGTACATTATATGCAGGTTTAAGCTGTCCGTTGAGCATGTGGTCTTCTTTCATCCTCATGAATGTCGCCTCAATGTCTGTCTTTGAATAACTGTTTCTATCCTTGCCCATTATTTCAAAGCATTCCTTGTACTGCATCAGACGACTGCCGCATTCCTCCAGTTCTTCATACAGCTTCTGTAATTCGGATTTTCGCTGCCCTTTTCCTGTGACAAAGGTTATTCCTTCACCCTTTGCAACCTTCAAAAGGTTTTCCTGAAGCTTAAGAAGTTCAAGAGGAGAATAGTTGTTTATCTCAATCCTTCGATTATTGGAAAGCTTTTTATGCTTTGTAATCTTCCTCTGCCTGTTTTTCTCTATTGTTTCACGAACCTTGTCCATTCCTTCAATGACAAACATAACAGCCTCTCCAATCTCATACGTTTCATCAAAACCGTTAGCAGCAACATATTTATTGTATGAGTTGTAAAGAGTTTCTATTTTATCGAGCAGTCCTGCAAGATGATAATTAATGCTTCCTCGCCATACAAATGTGTAGCGATTAGCGTTTGCCTCTATCTTTGTACCATCAATAAACAATTCCTTTAAAGTAATAAGTCCTTCTTTTTCGAGTCTTTTGACAAACTGGTAATGAAGGTCATCAAGGACATCCGTGGTAAGTTTTTTGTCAATGAACTCATAGAACGCATCGCGTTTTGGTTTCTGACCTTTTGCAAGCCAGATGAACGCAAGGTCTCTTTCTCAAAGTTCTACTATCTTATCGACCGATGTTACACCCATCATTCTTGCATATGCAACTATAGCATACATCATTATTGGATTGTACCCTGTTCTTCCCTTAGATGAATAGCGAGCTGTCAGGCTCGAAAAATCAATATCCTCCAATACTTTTTTAAGGGTATAGACTGGATCGTCATCAGGTAAATTCAATTCGAAGAAACTAAAGTTAATTTTCTGTTGCCCAATTTCAAAAAATTCGTTATAATAATCTTGTTTTTGCATAGTTACATTATAACATGTAACGGAGGAAAGATGGTTGTCGTTAGCCATCTTTTTTCTCTTTTTATGAAAAAATTTAGCGGAGGAAGTGACTTGCATAAGTCACTTCCTCCGCTGTTACGGACTATCTATTTCCCGACAGCCCCTTTATAATTATTTTAATAAATTTCTACCACGGATATATCTCCAACACCTGAAAAATCTCTGCCTGTTGCGGACACTCATCCAAAAGCCCAAAATAAGGGTCATAATACTTACCCTTATAATATATTCCCCAATGTCCCCCTCCTGATTCTAAGTTCATTCTTATAATACAAAGCTCTGGGAGTTCAGCATCTGAGTCAAATTTATCTGATGTTGCTTTGTATCTAATACCATAATAATCCAACCACTTTTTAAGTACTTTCTTACTTACTGCATGTTCATCCTCTCTCATAAGTTCAATAACCTCTTCAAAAGGTACACCTGTAAGCATTGCGATACACGCCTGTCCACAATAACACCCCTGCATATCATAAGCTTGCTTGTGATACTGCCCAATAGAAATGTGAGACGAAGTTTCACAATAACATTTTGTAGAATCATTGACATAATTAATTGAATCAATAATACGAACTGGATTATCTTTATTATATGGACTAATAGGTTTTCTTCCCCTTAGATAAAATGAGCTTCTATGCATACTCGAAAAATCATTATAGATTTCCCAATAATAACAAATTTCTGTCCTTTCAGGACATGCATCTAAGACTCCAAATTCAGGGTCATAATATTTACCTTTATAGTAAAGTGACCAATGCCCATATCCCGGTAACTGCATACTTAAAATACAAATATCCGGCAAAATCATTTCTTTAAAGTATGGCTTTCTAATAACATCATGTGGTATCTTATAATAGTTTAGAGCCTGCTCCATATCACAATCCTGTGTCCCATATTCCTCATACATAACATTTGCCACTTCCTCTGGTGTGACTCCTGCAAGCATTGCTACAGTTGACTGACCACACTGGTATTCATTTGGCTGCTGCCTATATGTTATAGAATCAACATAGTTATTTGTATCCTCAGTAATATAATTAATTCTGTATAAATCCTGCTCATACAATGAATCACTATAATTGTTTATTCTATTAAACTCACTTCTTGTCAATTTATATAATATTACATTATCCGGACTATTTGGCTTTGTATGCGGAGAGTAATCCTCATAAATAAATCCACACTTTTCAATAACATGTCTTGACTTCTCATTATACCTTCTAGGTGACATCCAAAAACTCTCTGCTTTTAAGCCAATAAAAGCATAATGCACCACTTTCTTTAATGCCTCCGTACAAATTCCACGCCCCCAGTATTCCTCTGCCAAAAGATAATGCCCATCAAAACAATGTTCCGAGTTCTTGTTAGCCGGACTAATGCCAATACTCCCTATCGCCTTAAGATTTTTACTAAAGAAATCTTCTTTATAAACAATAGCCCATTCCATTCTATTATCATGTATCAGTTTTTCTATATTTCTCTCTGCCTGCTGTAATGTTTTCATAGTCTTCGTCTCCGAAGGAATCGTTACATTTGGATTCGACTCATAAGCCAGCATATCCTTTGCAAACTCAAGACTCCATGGCACTAAAAATAATCTTTCCGTTTCCAATAAAGGCAATATAATTTTATTTCTCAAATTACCTCCTCCACTTGTATACAAACATACACATCTATCGGTGTATATGCATCAAGTTCTGCTCTATTTATGTGATATTCATCAAAATAAGATCTGCAGTCCGGTTTACCTGAATCAGAAAAAGAAAATGATTTATTCTGTTCAATATATCTCCAAATCGCCCTGCCATTTTGTTCAAAAGCGTTATGAATACTGGACGTATGAAAGTATTTACCTAATGGATAAGATTTTCTTTTCATTCCGTCACACATAGGCAAATCCATCTCTGTCCTATAAAACACTTCACAAAATACCTGTTCATCTTCTGTATTGCCAAAATAAACCTCAAGATTAATTTCGCCGCCATCAAACAAGTTATTTTCCTTTGCCCAAGACAACATTATAGAAAACGCTTTATCCTTTGCCTGCCACTTTTCGTCATGCACTACACGAATATATACACCTGAATAAGATGGAATTTCCACAATGTCGTAATCCATTGTCATAATAGGCATATAGATACTTTCTCCATATACTTCACAATCCTTATTAGGTGCATAATACTCCCATGTTCCGGGATAATTATGCTCTATTTTATAGGTATTTCTCTCAAACCAAGTACCATAAAGATATTTAGAAACTATCTGATAATCCAAACCACCCTCATATCCTACAACTGCACAAAGCTGTTTCGGCAAGGTTCTGCAAAGTGCTCCTTGAGGAACATCTTCAAGACTTGTAACCTCTATTCCTATAAAATAATTCCATGTTCCATCCGGTCTCAATTCAGAAAGTGCATGTGTTGCATTTGTAGAATTGGGATATTTACGATTTGGGGCATTTCTAAAAACCTTGTCATAGGCATTGTAAAAAGTATCATATGCCCACTCATCGCCTCCAATACTTGAGTCAATTCCAATTAATTTTGTTTCCGGCAAAGTAACGATTTTAACCTCATGTTCCATAGCCTCGTATTCACTTCGTTCTAACTTTACATCCTTATTTTGATCAAAAAGAGAATCCGGAATGACATAATCTGATATACAATAACTGTTTTCTTTATAGAATTTATTAAGGCTGCTTCCATTTTTTCGGAATGCATTTGGTGTAATACCATAATGTCTCTTAAAAGCCCTGCTAAAAACATCATGCGATTCAAATCCATAAGAAAAAGCAATATCAACTATTTTAGTATCACTGCTAATAAGTTCCTTTGCAGCAAAATAAAGCTTCCGCCTTAACATATATTTCATTGGTGTTATATCCATATATGATAAAAACAAACGAAAAAAATGCGGTTCAGAAAAAGTTGATATTTCAGCCAATTTTTCAATGCTTAAATCACCTTTTATATTTTCATCAATGTAATTTAAAACAGATATCATTTCTTTATTGTATGTCATCTTTATACCCATGCATTTCGCAAGCTTGCTTGTGAAACTGCTAAAATAAGTATGGTTGAAAGAATCAATAGCTGCATGTCTCCTTTACTTTTATTTTCTTTCAACTTTATACCCTTTCAAATATATCCCTTTTCGCACTTTTAAGTATAAGCAATCTTGGAGAAAATTTCTCGACGTTTACTATCAAGTCTATTTTCTTAATCTTACTTTTTCGTTGCAATCATCCTTAAAAAAGTTATGTTTCATCCATTATCAACATCCATACATTCACATTCGTCCGGATCAAGAATCCATAAAAAATCACGCCATATTCTTACACCTGACTGTTCATCAAAAGCATCAATAACATCAATATGATTGAAAAACGCTGTGTTTGACTCATTTTACTTCCTCCACATATATTATTTATAGGCACTCTTTAGGTAAATGAATAACATACCTGCACTGCATATCTCCCTTTAATACTGATTCTACTACCTCACCTTCCAGTTCCCTTTCAAAAATAGCATCCCACATTACCTTTGCATGTCCTAAGCTGCAAAGACATAAAGTTTCTGAAACCTCTTTCTCTGATAAAATAGATGTTCTGGCAAAAGGGCAATGACAGGCATAGTAACGTTTTTTACGTAAATCAGTCTCATGTATGTAATTTTCAAGTTCAGCAGGAACTGCTGTTATATATAAATCAGAGCCTTCACGTACTGCTGCCAAAATATTGGGATTGTCGATTAAAAAGTCAAAGCCTTCCTGTGAAATTTGCTGACCATAAAAATCCTCTCCTGTATCAAGACAATGCTTATAAATTTGTATATTTTCTTCTAAATCCGCCTTGATAAACTCATCTATATTATCATATTTGGCATATTTTTCTTTAGCTGATGAAAACATTTCTACCTTTAAGCCATGACGAACATTTGTAAGTATACTTTTAGCGGTTTCATGATCTATCATCTCATCAAAACGTTTCATAAATGCTCTCATTGTCTTACATTCGCATTTATGTTCATTTTCAATATCAGGTATACCTATATCCTTTATAAGACTGTTCCACGCATCCACACCTAGCTTGTCTATTACCTCTTTTTTTAAGGTATCCATAATAATTTCATCCCTATATTCTCTTTCCATAATGTGTTCCTCTCCATGTATGATATAATAAAAATATTTTATATCTTTCTTAGGAATTCAATGAACATTTTATACCATGATTTATATTTCAAAAATAGGAGTGTACCATTCCATTTGACAATATGTTCCGTCATAAGCACTAGTATCAATGCGTTCAAAATAAAGTTCTTTATCCAGCAATTTATAATTTCGTCCATTAAAATTTGCAAATTCGACTATTGCATCATACATACCTCTTGCCATATCTACATTTATATCATAATAATGATGCTTTCCAATATAACGAAACCTCATACACATAGATGTTGGAAAATCATCTGTATCAAACCCTTCTTGTAGCTTTGAAAATTCCTTTACTCTTACTGAAGGCATATAATATGAATAACCTTTACTAATATCTTCTATACGTGTTAAACCATAATAAGCATTTGGTTCTTGTACATTGCAAATCTTTTTCCTATCTTCATCCCAAAATCTTTTTCCCAGAACAGGAGGAATTACAATTGAATCATCAAATGAAACCTTCTCTCGTTTTCCCATTAATCTAAAACCTGGTACCATTACAATATCAGGACCAAATAACGCACCATCTTTAATCTTACTTTTATCAAATAAAGCAAGAGGAGGTGTTATCTTTATAACCTCCCCTGACTTACGTAGTTCTCCTGGTGTTATTCCAAACTCTTTTCTGAATGCTCTTATATATGATTGTTCATAAGGGAAATCATATTCATTTGCAATATCTATAATCTTTAAATCGGTTTCAATAAGTTCATTTATACTAGAAGCAAGCCTTCGTGAACGAATATAGCTTGCAAGCGGAACATTAAATGCAAATTTAAATATTCGCTGTAAATGAGTAGACGATAAATAAAGCTTTTCTGCCAATTCAGGAATACTTAGCTTTTCTGATGCTTTATCTTCAATTATGGTAAGTGCTTGATTCAATAATTCATAAGGTTCCATATTAATTTACCTTTGTTTCTAAAAATTCTTCAATTATCTTCTTTCTGTCTTTTGATGTTTCATAATATGGTAAGTTATATTTTATACACTGCTCCTTAATAATCTTACTCTGCTCTACCAAATAAATGCAGCTCTCCCTCAGTTCATCATCAGACTTATAAAATGTATAATCATTTTCAGTATCATAAGTCTTTAGTATATTAAATCTTTCTTCAGCCGTAACATCAGCTGTAACAAAGTAGTATATTTTGCAATTTTCTTCATTTATATATTTTACATAATCTTCCGGCAATAGCTGATAGACATCCAAAACCATTCCCCTATCAAACTCATCATATTCGCCACTATCCATCATTGTATTTATAAATGGAGCAATTTTTCTGCTTATATTGCACAGTATTTCAAATGATGACATATCTGCATATGTACTAATCCCAAGTTCAGGGAAGTTACTTTCGAAACCTGCAATAATTGAGTCCATGCAAATATGTTGATATCCATATTTTTTTGATATTAAATGTGATACTGTACTTTTTCCTGCACGTGGTACACCTGATATAATGATATTTTTCTTCATAGTTTTTCTGTTCCTTTTTAGATTTTAAATTTATGAAAAAATAAAGTGAACTTTATTTTTTCATAAAACAACTTATTATAATCTTTTACTCGCTTCTAAGTGCAAGCACAGGGTCTTTTTTAGCTGCCCAACGACTTGGGAGGAATCCTGCAATAAGCGTTAAAATCATACTTAATATAATAAGTCCTACCCCTGCCCATACCGATAATTCTACAATACCTGTTATACCTGCAAAATCTTCTATAATACTATTTAGCGGAATACTAAGTATCAATGCTACTACAATTCCTATAACTCCTGCTGAAAAACCTATAATTAATGTTTCTGCATTAAACAATCTCGAAATATCCTTTTTCCTTGCACCAATCGCACGCAAAATTCCGATTTCCTTAGTACGTTCTACAACTGAAACATATGTTATAATTCCTATCATTATAGAAGAAACTATAAGCGATATTCCTGCAAAGGCAGAAAGTGATATAGTAACTGTATCAATAAGTGTTGAAGTCATATTTGATATATCCTCAGCTAGGTCTGTATAAAGAATTCTCTCTTCCTTTTCTTTATCCTCATTATACTTGTCAAGATAGCTCTTAATCTCATCTTTTGCATCAAAATCAACCGGATAAATCTGTACCGCTGTTGGTCTGCTGTCAGCGCCTATAGCAAGCATTACATTTTCATAAGTTACAAGAGTATTGAATGCCTCACCACTAAGCACATTTAAACTTTCACCTGCCTCCAATTGTGCCGCAACCACTTCTGATGCCTCTGCACTTGACAACATTTTTTTAGTGAGTGCATTTGTATATATAATACCTGATGAAAGCATTTCTGCCGAAGCAGATTCCTTTACTCTTATTATTGCTACGATTTTAACACCAATTGAGGATGTATTATTATACATATCTTCATAATTCGTCTGTTCTGTAAATGCACCATTTTCATTTTTACTATAATAATTATTATTTGAAATAACCTTAAATTCTCTTCCAAGAAGAGCTTCGAAATCATAGTCTTCCTCAATATTTATTCCTAACTCATTTAAAAGGTTTGAACTTACTCTGTTATAGCTGTCCACTACTAAAGCTGCTTCATTTTCGTTTTGAGGCAATTTTCCAGTTAAGCTTGCCAAAATATCATACTGTGATGCAATAAGTTCTGTATTATTAGGCATTTCAGAAAAAGTTGAACTGCTGCTTCTGCCTGTTGACCTTGCACTCACCTTTTTATAACCACCTGCATCTGTTTTGGTTACCATGTGCATCTCAAGTCCATATGAATATGAAATAGAATTATAAAGACTAGAATCCATATTTGAAAGATAATCTACGTATTCACTGCTTATATAGTTAGTGTGAGCATTGGTATCTATATTACGGGTGTATGAATAAACCTTTGATTCCTCTGGAAACTCGTCCGGGTTTTCCTTTTGAAGTTCCGATAAATCAAAGCTTCGTCCACTTGCTTCACTACTGGTCATTGGCATAATGCTTAGTGGAAATCCTGCCAATGTATCACTTTGAAGAGTCTCAATATATTGTGACATACCATTTGATAATGCTAAAACTAAAGCAATACCCAAAATTCCTATACTTCCTGCTATAGAGGTAAGTATTGTTCTGCCTTTTTTTGTCTTTAAATTCTCAAAGCTATGCCTTACTGCTGTTATAAATGACATTGATGTCTTTTTGTTTGTAAGTCGCCCAATCTCTTTAGTTTCAATATTTTTATATTCTTTATTATCCTCTACTATTTTACCGTCTAAAAGCTTAACTATTCGGTCGCTATACGTCTTTGCAAGCTCTTCATTATGTGTAACCATGATAACAAGTTTTTCTTTACTGATATTTTTAAGAATTTCCATTACCTGAATACTTGTCTTCGTATCTAATGCACCTGTTGGTTCATCTGCAAGAATGATATCTGGATTATTTACTAATGCTCTCGCAATCGCAACTCTTTGCATTTGACCACCTGATAGCTGATTTGGCTTTTTATTTATCTGCGATTCAAGACCAACAGATATAAGTGCCTGCCTTGAGCGTTCTTTACGCTCTGCCATGCTTACCCCCGATAATGTAAGTGCAATTGATACATTTTCAAGTACTGAAAGATGAGGAATCAAGTTATATGTCTGAAATACCATTCCTACTATATTGTTGCGGTAGGCGTCCCATTCTCCATCCTTGAAATTCTTTGTTGACTTATTGTCTAGTATCAAATCACCATCTGTATACCTGTCAAGTCCGCCAATAATATTAAGCATAGTAGTCTTACCACAGCCCGAAGGTCCCAGCACAGAAACAAACTCGTTTTTTCTAAATTCAAGACTTACACCTTGAAGTGCATGTACCACCTCACTGCCCATAGTATAATCTTTTGTAATATTTGTAAGCTTTAGCATCCTTTTATCACTCCCTTATTTTTAATATAGTCCTATTGACCATTTACTATCACTAACCTTTTCATATTTGAATTCATTAAGTGTAGCTTCATCAAATACTCTTAATAAATCAAAAAAATCATCTACAAATTTACGTTTTCCTAAATCTTCTCTATCAACCCAAACCATCTCTCCCTCTTCTGATGAACAAAGCTCACCAGAAAATTCATTTGCTTTAAACAAAAGCACTATATATCTTTCATCATTATCAGTTTGAAACTGTTTTATACCACATATTTGTGGATTTTGTATAAGTAAACCGGTTTCTTCTTTCATCTCTCGGATAACTGCCTTAACAAAGGATTCTTCTTTTTCTACATGACCTCCGGGAAATGTAAGTCCACGCCAATCTTTTTTCACCCTATCTTGTAAAAGTATTTTATTCCCATCATAAATCATACATAAAACCGTCATTATTGCTTTTTCACTTCTAGCCATTAAAAGCCCTTCTTTCTCATTAATAATCTAAGTACAAATATTGTGCTGTCAATTGATTGTTTTTCCCACTCCATGAATTTGACAGGGCAAAATCAAACTACGGATTCATGTCAAGAATCTTATCAACAATCTTATTTAAATCAACCATCATATTTGCCTCCTAACTAAGTTATATTTTACCATATATGCTACAATAAATAAATTCTTTAATTTCATTTACACAACACAAATCTTTGCTATAATGTATTTATTAAATATTTTTCAGGAGGTTCAAATTTTGGACAGTAAAAAGACTAAACTTAAATTCCTAAGTAAGAAGTTTTCATGGGCAATTATTTATATGATTTTGTTAGCAGCTTTTACTATTTATGTAATCTTAGACACCTTTGTAATCACTGATGTTTATACCATTGTTACTCCAAATAGTAGCTCAAAGAATAATTCAGCCAACATAGTCAAAACAGATAATACATATACAGATGATAATATCAGCATTAGTATTACAGAATACCGAAGATATGACACGGTTATATATGTTGCAGATATTAGGATTTCTTCTGTTGATTATCTAAAAACTGCATTTGCCAAAGATTCCTTTGGTAAGAATATAACTGAGGAAACATCTGAAATTTCTGATAGAAATAATGCCATTCTTGCAATAAATGGTGATTTTTATGGCACACATACTACGGGCTATGTTATCAGAAATGGTGTACTTTATCGAGACGTAAAAAGAGATGACCGAATAGATTTAGTTATCTGGGAAAATGGGGCTTTTCAGGTAGTAAAAGAGAAAAACTTCTCTGCTGACGAGCTTCTTGAAAATGGGGCTCTACATGTTTTTTCATTTGGACCTGAACTCTTAAAAGATAACGAAATATCTGTTTCAACCGACACTATCGTTGACAAGGAATGGGCTAGTAATCCTAGAACTGCCATTGGAATCGTTGATGACCTTCATTACCTTTTTGTTGTTTCAGATGGAAGAACTGATTATAGTGAAGGTGTTTCACTTTATCAGTTAGCAGAGTTCATGCAAACATTAGGCGTAAAAAATGCCTATAATCTTGATGGTGGGGGGTCCTCAACCATGTATTTTAATGGCAAGGTTATAAATAATCCTACAACCAGCGGAAATTCTATAAAGGAAAGGAGTGTGAGCGACATTGTCTACATTGGATACTAATTCTTCAAAAGAATATTTAGCAAAAACAGGATTTATTTATATACTAATATCCATATTCTGTATGGTATTTGGCTTAATATATGAGTATTACAGTCATGGAGTGTATTCAAATTATATGATTTATGCTTTTGCATTCCCATTAGTAGGAGGTGCACTTCCTTTCACTGTTATGTCTCTCTATAAGATTAAACGTTTACCAAATAGATTGACCTTTAACCTTTATAATTCAGGTATTGCAACATTAACCATTGGAAGTATTATGCAGGGAGTTATCAACATCTATGGTACAACAAATAACCTTTTAATAGTGTTTTGGGTAGTAGGTATTGCTTTATCTTTGATTTCTCTTTTGTTGTATTTCATATCAGATACTAGAAAAGATTCGTTTTAACACGAATCTTTTCTGGTATCTTGAATAAGTTATATTTTTTTTATAATTTATAGGCTATAGCATCTAGCTGAAACTTAAGTCCATCTTCTCCGCCCCTATGTGCAAACTCTGTCTGGATTGACTTACGAGCAGGATATTTCCCATTAAATCTTTCTTTAATAACCTTCTCCATAACAGGAATATCCCATACATCGCGAAACAGTGCATCCATCTTTACTACTGATTCCAATTTTAAGCCTATAGACTTTAGTCTAGTTTCTAAATTGTCAAATGCTCCATTAATCTGAGCCTCTATAGGTTGTCCAATATTTCCAACACAATAGCTTACAAAGACAAAATCTCCCGCTTCAACCATACCTGTATGCGCCCATTCTTCATTTACTTCATGTCTTATTATTTCTGACATATCACACATCCTCTCTAAGCATTCATAAATACTTCTGCGTATTCCACAATATCTATATCTGGAGCTTGTTCATCCTCAACCATCCAGCAATTTGCCATAGCTGTTTCAATAAAAACACACTTCTTAATAACATCTGCTGGCACACTAAGGCTTTTACTTAAAAACTCTGTTACTTTTTTCATATGGCTACTATAATATTCATACGAAATTTTTTCATCATCGTAAAACTCGTTTAGAATAAACCTTGGAATGTCAAAAATAGGATCTCCTATCACGCCCTTAGGGTCAATAATCTTATACCTATTATTCTTTCCAAGCAAAATATTATCATGGTGAAAATCCCCATGTAATAGCATCTTTTTTGAATATTCACTACATAATGAAGCACAAATATCCTCAGCTTTTTTCATATAAATATATAGTTCTTTGTAGTCATCCCTTTTACTCATATATTTCGTTATCCTACTTACCCATTCAAAGTAAGTAGGATATATCTCCGTTCTCTGTGGCTCAATATGTAATCCATTAAATAAATCAGAAAAAACAGCTAACCTCTTTTCAAGTAACTTTTCATCTCTAAGTCTTGTACCAGGCTTTATGTATTCCTCAAGAATCACACCATTCTCAATGTCTGCATCAAACAACGTACAAAACCCTTTTCCATTGTATTCCTTTAGAAAAGACACCTCAGTAAAGCATGAACCCGGATTACTTATTTTAAGCACTGCATCTCCAAACCTTTTAGAGTCACATATAAATATACAATTTGCAGAGTAATATTCTACAAATTCTAATATCTCAAGCTCCCATCTTTCAGCATACACTCTTATATCCTTAACTATCTTCTCATAAAAGCTATCACCGAAATGATCCCTTATCTTTTTTATTTGACTTTCTGATAAAATAAAACTCACATTAATTTCCTCATCCTTCTGTGAACGCATCACTACTTGACTTAAATATTTTCCCATATAGTATATAAAACAATAGATACACCACACATATAATAGCAAGCACTAAAAAACCAGCAAAAACTGAGAACTTAGTACTAACAAATCCAAAAAGTAATCCTACTAATGTTGAGAAAAATCTTAACCCTAAAGAAGAGAATGATTCTACTGTAGCTCGTATATGACTTTCTGTTTGGTGATGAAGATATCCTGTTATCAAAGGTTCTGTTATCCCTGAGGTGATTGATACTACAATCATAGGAATTAAACAAAACACATTTCTCGTAACAAAAATAGCTAAATACCCTATAGCATTAACAATTATAATAGCTGTTAATATTTTTTTATAACCAAAGTGTTCTTTAAGCTTATATGCAAACAAATTTCCGGGAATTCTAAATGATAATTGTAATGCACTCACAACACCAAAGAACAATACTGGGATACCAATTCCTTCTAAAATCAACTGCCAAAACTCATCGAGATAAATTAGGCACGCTCCAAGAACTGCACCTGATATGCAATAAATCAAAACCGTAGGCTTACTTTTAAATAATGATACTGCTTGCTTTGTATATTGCATAACATCATTTAGCTCGCTTTCAGGTTTAGTAACCATAGGAGGCTCCTTTAGTAACAAAGTAAATATAAATGCTATCACCATACTAAAAAATGAGATAATATAGTTAAACTCAAATCCTAAATAATTAGCCAATACTCCACCTGATAGTGCAGCAACCACAGAAGCTCCAAAATCAATTGCAAAAAGTCTGCCTAACTTCTTTTCAAAATCGTCTTGTTTGTTTTCAATCAACAAGGAATCATATAAAAGTGCATTTTGACTGCCACTTGAAAATGCTTTTCCAATACCTGACAAAAACACTGCAAATCCAAACATCCAAAAGCTATCAGCAGACAAAAGAATTATAAATTCAATTGCTGAAAGCACTCCATCAATAACAAGCAAACGTTTCCTTCCAAAACGATCCGCCAAAATACCTGAAGGAATCTCAAGTACAACAATGGTAATTGCGTATATTATTTCACAATAGACAACCATCTGTACATTCATGCCTCTTTCCTGCCAAAAAAGCCTTTCTATTGCATAAGCTGGAATCAGTGACTGAAATAAATTTATTATATACTGTATTTTTACGTTCCTTAAATAGCCCATATCTATCTTCCTTTCAAAATATTATTATTAATAATTGAAGATAGAATTAGGCGGAGCTCTTGTCTTATTATATTTTAATGCTAAATCTTAGCAGGGTGGACGGATAGATGTCATATAATCAGTTCCTTTCTCAAGTTTTTTACTGCTTTAATTGTACCATGCGAACATTTGTTTGTAAAGGCGTTTTTTTTAAAGGATTACTTGGCGCGCATAGTTTCATATCAACAAAAAAAAGCGAAATCTACTGATTTCGCTAAAAATGCCCAGTTCCGGAATCGAACCAGAGACACGAGGATTTTCAGTCCTCTGCTCTACCAACTGAGCTAACTGGGCTTGGTATCAGATTTTGCAACCTTGACACGCAAGAAATATTTTACTAAATTTATCAACAATTGT
>JAVBUL010000043.1:0-3587 GCA_031555415.1 Lachnospiraceae bacterium
ACAATTGATAGTGTTTTAAGTGCATACCCAAAGGAATATGTTGACATAGTCATTGTGGATGATAAATCTGATGATATAGAGAATCTAAAAAATGTGCTAAGGTTTTATGATTCTGTTCGGCTAATAGAGAAAAATACCAAAAGTAATGCTGCTGAATCTCGAAATATTGGAATACTAAAGTCTTTTTATGATAAAGTTTTTCTTTTGGATGCAGACGATCAATTTTTTTTGGATTATCTGATTAACCGAGTTGCCATCATGAATGCATCTAATGCAGGTGTCTTTTTTGGTTCATTCATTGATGTTTATAATGATGGTAATCGATTATTACGTTGTCAGCTCTATCGGGATGAGGACATTCGTGAATACTTATTTATTAATGGTGGTGATTTTAGATCGTCAACAATTTCAATAAATAAAAAATTTTACAAAGGTACCCTGTTTGATGAAAAGCAATTTAAGCATCAAGATTGGGGGTTTGGGATTAGATGTTATGATAATGGTGAGAGGCTATACTACGATAGCGAGAATTTTATTGAGATTTGTCATGGGAAGCATTCTCAAATGAGTTCAAGTATGAATATTAAAGCGAGTCAATACTTCGTTGATACTTATTTAAAAAATCAAGATTATTGTATAATAGGTTTTATAAGAATGCATTTTTCAAAATCTTTTTGCTTTGGAGATAAGGATGCTGTCATATTCTTTTCCGCATTAATTAAAAAAGTTAATTTAATTACATTGCAAACTTTAAAATTAAAATTCTTAGGCTTGCTGGGTACAGGTCTTTTCTTTAAGCCAGTATCAAAAATTTTGAGTGTATATGTGAGTTTAAAGCAAAAAAGATTTAATTAAATATATGGTTTTATGGTTATATTTCGGTGGGAAATATGAAACGAAGAGAACTACTGAAATATGTATCTCTATTAGCTATCTATAGCAATATTTCATATTCAAGAAGTAAAATATTATCAATAGAATGTTATCCTACAAATAACAATCTCTGTGAACAGCGAATTGAACAATCTTGTTTGTATTATGGTGTTTTCTTTGAGAGAAAAACTCATAATGTTTTGCTTGTTTATTCTTTTGATGGGGTTGTTTTTTCTCAACCAATCAGGTTGTTCATCGATGGTATAAGCGGTCAGCAAGTTAATGGTCGAGATCCGAGTATTATTTTTCATGATGGCATTTGGTATATTTCAGTTACGTCAGATGTTCCTGATCTTAGAGACTTTATTGTTTTTTATAGCAAAGATTTAATTACATGGGAACAGAAAAATGTTTGTCTTGATGGCAATATACCTATTTGTAGTAAAAGTAGAATTTGGGCGGATGGAGAGGAACCAGCATTACATCTTTGGGCTCCGGAATTCATCGCTGTAGATGGTAAATTATATATCACAGCTAGTATTTATCAGGGAAAGGATAAGCTCGCAAGTACTAAAAAAAATAAATTTAGTATTGGTATCGCTGAAGTTATCAACCTTAGTTTTTCTAGTTTCGGTAAAATGCGAAAGATATTCCTATCAGATTCTTCCTTTCGTCGTTTATCATATAGTCGTATTGATGCTGTCATATCCAAAGATCTTTTTCGTAATATTTATATATTAGCTGTAAAAAGAGAGAATTTTGGTGTTATTGATATTTTTGAGTCAATGTCAATAGATAGAGGCTACAGACTTATTGGGACCATAAATTTACACTCCGGCTTTGAAGAGAGCAAGTGGGTTGATATAGAGGCGCCAATTGTCTATAAAATTGATAACAGACAGTGGGTTTTAGCATTTGATGCGTACACAGATGCTCACGGTATTTTATTTGTTACAACGACGGATTTCATTGCTTTCACCAATCCCAGAAGACTTCGATTAGGAAACAAGAATATAATTCGTATGAGGCATGGAACTATACAGAAATCACTAGACTTATCTGACAATGAAAAAATTATTAATCAACTTTGTTTTCTTTTAAATGAGATTAATGATCGAGAGGTTTTCTAGATTTTTTAATTTTCATTAAATAATTTAAATTTATATTAATTATGAGGTTGTCATGTTTGATTATTTGATCGTAGGATCCGGTTTTTTTGGCGCAGTTTGTGCTCATGAGTTAAAAGCGAAAGGTAAAAAAGTATTAGTTATTGAGAAGCGAGAGCATATTGCGGGTAATGCGTATACTGAAAATTACAATGGAATTCAAGTTCATAAATATGGTGCTCATATATTTCATACAAATGATAAGAATATTTGGGAATATGTGAATAGATTTTCTGATTTTAACAGCTTTGTTAACTCACCTCTTGCAAATCACCAAGGTGAATTATATAACTTACCCTTTAATATGAATACATTTTACAAACTGTGGGGTACTAAGACTCCAGCAGAAGCAATGGCTATCATTGAAGCGCAGAAATTTGAAATTAAGGGAGGAGAGCCTACGAATCTAGAAGAAAAGGCTATTTCATTAGTTGGGCGAGATATCTATGAAATATTGATTAAGGGTTATACGGAAAAACAATGGGGACGCAAAGCATCAGAGTTACCCCCCTTTATTATAAATAGATTACCAGTAAGATTTTCATTCGACAATAATTACTTTAGTGATCGTTATCAAGGCATACCAATTGGAGGATATACAAAAATAATTGAAAATCTTCTTAAGGGCATTGAGGTTAGACTTAATATAGATTTTATTAAAAATAGAGAGAGTTTATCTCTGGATGCGCATAATATTATCTATACAGGTCCAATTGACGAGTATTTTGATTATTGTTATGGTGAATTGGAGTATAGGTCCTTGCGTTTTGAACACGAAGTTATGCCTACTGATAATTATCAAGGAGTTGCTGTCGTAAACTATACTGAGTACGAGATTCCCTATACTAGAATTATTGAGCATAAACATTTTGAGTATGTGAATTGCGACCATACTGTCATCTCAAAAGAGTACCCTTTAGAGTGGGACAAAGGTTGCGAGCCGTATTATCCAATTAATAACAGTAAAAATATGGATATATTTAAAAAATATCGAGAGTTAGCTAAGAAAGAAAAAAACGTTATATTTGGAGGGAGACTGGCTGAGTATAAATATTATGATATGCACCAGGTGATTTCCTCGGCCCTGAATGCCGTGTCTAAGCTTGTCTAATTTTTATAGTACTGTAATATATTACTGGTTTAATATTATTGTGTTTTGATATTGAATTTTGATGGGCGTTGTTTGAATATTATCATGGATGATAATATTTAGACTATGTTATAAATACATTGCAAGTTGAGAGTTACATTTTTATTCTTGATTAATTTTGTGTTTGTTTTTGTATCCTACCCGAATACATGATCTTATTAAGATATGTTCGTCTATTTCAAAATGGTATTACTTAAGGTCGCGGTGAATACTGATTGAGCATAATCTGAGCATAATTGAGATATGCTATCGTACGATATTTATCACTGAGCTGGGTTAGAACACTTATATTGTCTATTTAAACAAAATATTTTTTAGGGGCAATTGATACTGTACCAGACATATTTACTATTTAGATTTGATAGCTATGGGTAAAAATGAAATTTGAAAAAAAAATC
>JAVBUL010000052.1:0-10613 GCA_031555415.1 Lachnospiraceae bacterium
CAAGTTCAGTATGGAGTATATGTTAGAATGGCACTTATTCTTACACTCCTAAATATAAATGCATAAGAAGGGAGCGATATCGGCATGCTAAACGTTGGAAGTTTAAAAGAAGGCTTTGTACTAGATCATATAAAAGCCGGAAAATCTATGGAAATATATAAACATTTAGGGTTAGATAATCTTGATTGTCAAGTTGCTATTATCAAAAACGCTAAGAGCAATAAGATGGGACGCAAAGATATAATTAAGATTGAATGTTCTCTTGATTTTATAAATCTTGACATTCTCGGATATATTGACCACAACATAACAGTAAATATTATTCACAATGGAGAAATTGTAGATAAAAAACAACTTACTCTTCCTGAAGTAATTACAAATGTACTCACATGTAAAAATCCTCGTTGTATTACTTCTATTGAACAGGAAACCAAGCAGATTTTCATGCTTACTGATAGAGAAAAGCAAGTTTACCGTTGTAAATATTGTGAAGAAAAATATTCTGCTAACTAAAGATTTATTATTCTATCACACACTATATACTTGCAAATTTCTATATTATTGTGTATAGTAATAAAGTAAGTAATTTTACATTTAAAATATAAATTATAGGAGGTTATGTTATGAGGAAAATAGGATTAAGCGGGGTTTTTAACAGCTAAGTTCATATTTTAGTGTATCAAAAAATTTGTCTTTAAATAGGACTTATTTTTGATGCCCTCACAACTAATATCTTTGTGATTTAGAATTTAAGCACATTAGATTTTAGTGTGCTTTTTTTGTATACAAAAATAACTATACAAAATTCAAGATGACTAACTGGACTTAGCTGATTATAAATAATACAATCATCTTTAGAAGGAGAATAGAATGAATATTAATATTAGAAATGAAAGAGAAAGTGAATACTTTTATGTAGAAGCTATGACACGTTATTCTTTTTGGAATGTATATAAGCCAGGTTGTGATGAGCATGTTATGGTACATAAATTAAGACAGAGTGAAGTTTTTATACCTGAGCTGGACTTTGTTGCCGAATGTGATGAAAAAATTGTTGGAAGCATTATTTGTTCAAAAGTAAAGATTTTAGATAATGACAACAATATTATTGATGATTCTAATATTGCAGCCATTGGACCAATATGTGTTTTACCTCAATGGCAAAATAAAGGAATTGGTTCTATGCTAATAATGCACGTAAAAAAAGTTGCAAAATCACTTGGATATAAAGGGTTAGTTCTATATGGAAATCCATCTTATTATCATCGATTTGGTTTCGTAAATGCAAAAGAGTATGCAATTACAACCCCTGACGGCAGTAATTTTGATGCTTTTATGTTATTGGAACTTGATATACATAGCTTAGATAACATCAAAGGAAAATGTTATGAATCCGAAGCATTTGAAGTAAGCAAAGAAGAGCTTGAAACATTTGAGCGTAATTTTATTGGAAAAATCAACAACAAACCTGATGCGTTTATTAAATTAGATTATTCAAGAATTAAAGATGAATTCAAAAATGTTGGAATTGAATTCCCTTTAAAAGAAGAAGAGTGCATTGGTTTATCAGAAGAAAAAATGTTGGAAATTAATCCTTGTGGCACTTATTGCGGTAATTGTGAAGACTATGGAATTGTATGTGATGGATGTCGTAATCGTAGCGGTAAGCCAATCTGGTACAACCTTTATTCAAAAAAAGAACCTTGTATTTATTATACCTGTGCACAAAAAAATACATATCACGATTGCTCACAATGTAAGCAAGCTCCTTGCAGTAATTTTTTTGAATATCCTGATCCTAATATGAGTGATGATTTCAAACAAATGTGGTTTAATCTTCGTATGGAGAACTTTAATCATATCAATTGTGTTCGACAGATAGATATAAAGAATACATACGCAGAAAATGAGAAACAATACAATAAAATAGAATAGCATTTTGACACATATGCAAAAAAAGAATCGTCCAAATTGAACTGAACCCCGTTGGACGGTTCTTTTTTAGATGCTGATTCTATTTTTTAATAAAATATACTACCTCCGATAAACTCTCTTATAAGAGAATTTTCAGGTATACTCTCACTGTTAACACATAAAAAGTAATCTAAAAATTTAAGTAAACGTTTTGCTTCTGCTGCCTGAGGACTGCTTATTAAAACGCCAAACAATAACGGCTCTGCAAACTGTTTTAATACACCAAGTTCATATATAAGTGCTGAATTAAACATAATATCTGCATCTTCTTGATATGGGAAAATATTGTTTTCCTCGCCTTTTCTAACAGACTGCCATCTTGCGATAGTATCCTCTGCTGTTGAACCCCTATCTCTGGCATCTCTTACTATTCTTCTAAGCAATCTTCCATCTGTGGTAGGTATTCTATTATGCTCATCAATATTAAGCTGTGTAAGTGCACTTATATAAATCTTAAATTTACTTTCCTTTGGCAATGTATAAGATAACATATCGTTTAAGCAATGTATTCCCTCTATAATGAGAACATCATCATCACCTAGTTTCATTACATTACCCTTATATTCTCTCTTACCTGAAATAAAATTATATGTAGGCATTGGTACTTCTTCACCATTTAGTAGAGCCGTCATATCTTCATTAAATTGCTCAACATCAATAGCTGCCAAAACCTCATAATCCCTATTTCCATGTTCATCAATAGGAGAGCTGTCTCTATTTACAAAATAATCATCTACTCCGATAAGGTGAGGTTTTATTCCTTGTGCTTTTAGCTGTATAGAAAGCCTTCTTGCAAAAGTCGTTTTTCCTGATGAAGATGGACCAGCTATCATGATGAACTTCGTGCCTTCCCTCTCTTCAATCTTCTTTGCTATCTCAGCAATTTTTCTCTCTTGTAATGCTTCCTGAACCAAAATAATATCTTTTACATTTCCTTTTGATATTTCCTCGTTAAGTGCTCCAACCGTATCTATTCCTAATAATTCAGACCATTTATTTGATTCTTTTAATACATTAAAGACCTTATGCTGAGGCTTAAATGGTGGAACTTGTTTTGGATTTTCCTTAACCGGCAATTGTAAAACAAAACCATCATCATATGGATATAACTCAAAATACTTAAGATAACTCGTCGATGGTACCATGTATCCATAATAATAATCCTCAAATCCATTTAGTGAATAAACATTTACATATGAACCTCTTCTAAACTTAAAAAGTTTTTCTTTATCAAACATTTTATGCTTTTTAAATTCTTCCATAGCTAAATCTGTTGTAATAGATCTTTTCAAAATAGGAATATTACTAAACACCATCTGCTCCATATGCTTCTTTACATCAAAAAGCAAATCCTTAGTAACTTTTATATTTCCATGCATTTCACAGTAATATCCTTTGCTTACAGAATATTCTACACATATTTTTTGTATATTATTGCTTCCGCATATATCATAAAATGCTTTAAGCATCATAAGTACTACACTTCTTCTATATGTATCCATTCCACAAACTGTTTCTGTAGTAATAAACTCAACCTTACAATCTTTCGTTATCTTCTTATTAAGTTCACTAAGTTTTCCATCAACTAATGCCAAAACAATATCATTTTGAAAATTATGTTGAAACTCCTTTGAAAGCTGGATTAATTCTGTGCCCTCTTGTACTTCTTTTACAATGTCATCAATCTTCACATTAAAAATATTTGCCATACAATCTAATCCTCCATCCTTAATACCTCTTGTATAATCTCTAACTTTTCACTAAGCTCTTTACGCCTTTCGTTAGCTTTCTCATTATTGTCAATCACTTCAATTATGCTTTTTATCTGAATTACTTCTTTTTGTAAAAACTCAAACAACACTTTGTCTTTATTTAAAACTAATTCTCTTCCAAATAAATAAAAACTTCTATTATCATCATATTCTGCTTTGTCTAAATTAATGCTTGTTGTAGTATGTATCGCCTTGATTACTGTATAATATTTTCCCAAATCATAAATCATAGCTTCTTTTACAATTTTGTATCCATTATTTATAAGGAAATATCTAACAAGAGATATTTCAGAATGTGGAGAAAGTACTAATTCTTTAACGTTTTTAAGTACTTCTTTTCCATCTTCTAATATGCGTACAGTAAGTGCACCTCCCATACCTGCAATAAGCACTGTTTCTGCTTCGTTATCCTTTAGTTTAGATAGACCATCTGAAAGTCTTGTAGTTATCTTATCAACCAAACCATGCTCTAAAATATGTTCACCGGCTCTTTCTAATGGGCCCTTATTTATATCCATTGCTATGGCACTTGGTATTACTTCATTCTCCACTAAATATATAGGTATATATCCATGATCTGTTCCAACATCTGCAAGTATATTGCCTTCTGTAACAAATGAAGCAACAAGCTTAAGTCTTTCTGATAGTTGCATTACTTGGTTATTCCTCCTTATTCTAAGTAGTCCTTTAATTTCTTACTTCTGCTTGGGTGTCTTAATTTCCTAAGTGCCTTTGCTTCTATTTGCCTGATTCTTTCTCTTGTTACATTAAACTGTTTTCCAACCTCTTCTAATGTCCTCGCTCTTCCATCTACAAGTCCAAATCTAAGCATAAGCACTTCTTTTTCTCTGTCAGATAATGAGTTCATAACTTCTCCAAGTTGCTCTCTAAGTAACATATATGTAGCAGCCTCTACGGGAGTTGTTATATTTTCATCTTGTATAAAGTCTCCTAAATGACTATCTTCCTCTTCTCCAATTGGAGTTTCCAGTGAAACTGGTTCTTGTGATAGCTTAATAATTTCTCTAACCCTTTCTACAGGTATCTCTAGTCTTTCGGCAATCTCCTCCGGATGAGGTTCCCTTCCTAATTCTTGAAGTAATTGCCTTGAAGTTCTTATTAGCCTATTTATCGTTTCAACCATATGAACAGGAATTCTTATAGTTCTTGCCTGATCTGCTATTGAACGTGTTATTGACTGCCTTATCCACCATGTTGCATAAGTACTAAATTTAAACCCTTTTGAATAATCGAACTTTTCAGTAGCCTTTATAAGTCCTAAATTTCCTTCTTGTATAAGATCAAGAAATTGCATTCCTCTACCTACATATTTTTTTGCAATACTAACAACAAGTCTAAGATTTGCTTCTACAAGCATGTCCTTTGCCTGCTCATCACCTTGTTCAATTCGTTTAGAAAGTTCAATTTCATCTTCCATTGTAAGAAGTGGAACCTTTCCTATTTCTTTAAGGTACATCCTCACTGGATCATCTACACTTACACCCTCTGGCACAGATAAATCAACATTTTCCAAATCAATTACTTCATTTTCAAAATCTTCAAACTCTCCATCTTCTTCAAGATCGTCTAAATCATCCAGAAGGATATCATCCTCTTTACCATCTATCTCTTCTATTTCATTTTCAGACATTGTAAGTACATCAATATTATTCTTCGCTAACCTCTCCAATATAATCTCATACTCTTCCTCATCAAGAGTAATTTCTTTAAAATACTTTGGAACGTCCCTATACTCCACTGTATTTTTATTCTTTTTAGCTGCATCTATCAGCTTTTCTAAACATTCCTCAATGTAAACCATATTTTCAAACATTACCTTCTCCTCCATAAAAAATCATAACTCTATAAGTAAATCTTTATATTATCAAGTTCTTTACTTTTTGTTATTAGTTCCTGTAGCACTGCCATATCTGTTGTACTTCTTGTAATATGTTCAATACTATCTTTTTTTACCTTCTTCACCATTTCATTTAGTGCCTTCTGCTTTTCTTGCCCTGACAATTCATCACTTAAAGGTGTATTAAATAATGCCGCTGCCTCTTTATGCTCTTCTTCACTTTCAAAAGAGTTCAATATCTTTGCAGGATTAATTTCTTTTTGTTCCAATTGTCCTAATATCATTGTTGCTACTTTGTTATATAGTGGGTCTAAAAAATCTTCCGGCGAAATTATATTTCTTATCTTCTCATAAATATCCGGCTCCTCAATAAGCCATGTAAGAATAATTCTTTGTGCTTTTTTTATTCCGTCATCAAACTTTTTGTCTGTTCTCTTCACCTTATCATTCTTTGCATAATTGACTGTTTGATTTCCGGTATAGGTTAATGCTAAACGTGACACCGATTTTTGTAATGCCTCTTTTGGAATCATAAACTCGTTACTTACTGCATCTATATATGCACTTCTTTCGAGCTCATCTTCGAATTCAAGTAATCTCTTTGATATATTTGTATGAAATCCTGCTGTTGATTCCGGATCTTTGAAATCGACTCCTTCTTTCATTCTATCAATCTCATACATAAAACTACTTCTGGCTTTAGTGATTCTTTCTTCATAAGCTTCACTTCCCATATTTTTTATAAAATCATCTGGGTCCTTATATGGACTCATATCTATAACCTTCACTCTTATGCCTACTTCTTTTAGCATCGGTATAGCCCTGAGTGCTGCTGCCTTCCCTGCCCCATCCGAATCATATGTTAAATACACATCTTCTGCATATCTCTTTATAAGCATTGCTTGTCTTGTAGTAAATGCTGTTCCAAGAGAAGCGACTGCATTACTAAAACCTGCTTGATGTAGTGATATAACATCCATATATCCTTCACATACTAGCACACTTTTTTTCCTTGATGCTCTGGCAATGTTCATTCCATATAAATTTCTACTTTTATCAAACAACATCGTTTCCGGTGAGTTTAAGTACTTAGGCTCTCCTTGCCCCATTACTCTTCCACCGAATCCAATAACTTTATTATTTATATCCATGATTGGAAACATTACTCTATTGTTAAATTTATCATAAACGCCTCGTTCGCTAAATGTAAACAATCCTGTTTCTTTTAGTACACTGTCATCATAACCAAAACTTTTAATGTATCTATATAAATCATCACTATAGTTACTTGAATACCCTAACCCAAATTTTATTATAGTTTCATCACTTAATCCTCTGGCTATTAGATATTCATATGCTTTAGCTCCTTTATCACTTTTTAAAAGCCTATAAAAATACTTTGCCACTTCTTTATTTATATCCAAAAGTACTGATTTCAAATCAGCTTTTTTCTTTTCTTCAGGGGAAAATTCTGTTTCCGGCAATGTAATTCCTGCTTTTTCCGCTAAATGTCTGACAGCTTCTAAAAATGTAAAATTTTCATATTTCATAATAAATGAATATGCATTTCCGCCTTCACCGCATCCAAAACAATAGTACATTTGTTTAGATGGAGTTACTGAAAATGATGGGGATTTTTCGTTATGGAAAGGACATAACCCAAAATATGTATTACCTTTTTTCTGTAGCCTTACATACGACGAAACAACATCGACTATATCGTTTCTTGATCTGATTTCTTCTATTAGTTCATCTGAATAATACATCTATTTTCCCTTCCTCTTATTACTATGCCTTTTCTTTCCAAAAAGTAGGCACAAACTCTTCTTCAAATTTTAATACTGAGTATTGGTCGCTCATACCCGCAATATAGTCACATACAACTCGTTCTGGTTCCTGTCCAAGTGCATTTATATGATAAACCTGCTCTTTTGGCAGCTTGTCCAAATTAATAAGATAGTGATTATATAACTCTTTTAGCATCTCTTGTGCTTTATATTCCTGACCTTTTGCTATTGGATTTATATAAACAGATTCAAACATAAAATTTCTAAGTTCTTGCATCGCCTCATTAATATCTTTAGACATTATTATATCATTTTTATCCATACTATTGTACACAATATCTCTAATCAAGGTATCAAGCCTTTCTTTTGTTGTGTTGCCTAATACATCTTTGTATCGTTTTGGAATGTCTTTTTCACTTAGAATTCCTGCTCTGATTGCGTCATCTATATCATGATTAATATATGCTATTTTATCAGCAACTCTTACAACCTTTCCTTCTAATGTACAAGGATTACCGCTTGTCCTATGGTTTAATATTCCATCTCTGACTTCCTTTGTAAGATTTAGTCCTCTTCCATTCTTTTCAAGTACTTCCACTATTCTCACGCTCTGTTCATAATGCTTAAAGCCATATGTACATACCTCATCAAGTGCACGTTCACCTGCATGTCCAAATGGCGTATGACCTAAGTCATGACCTAATGATATAGCCTCTGTCAAATCCTCATTTAGCATCAATGACTTAGATATAGATCTTGCTATTTGTGATACTTCTAATGTATGTGTAAGTCTTGTCCTATAATGATCACCTTCAGGTGCCAGAAAAACCTGTGTCTTATGCTTTAATCTTCTAAATGATTTGCTATGCAATATCCTATCTCTATCACGTTGATACGCAGTACGCATATCGCAAGGCTCTTCTTCCCTGTCTCTGCCAATAGTATCTTTGCTGTGTGATGCATAAGGACTTAGAATTCGATATTCGACTTCTTCAAGTTGCTCTCTTATATTCATATGATGCCCGCCTCTCTTTTATGCTAACTTTTTAATGTATTTAAGGCAATTTCTATCATACTTGTAAAAGAATTCTGTCGTTCTAAGGCAGTTGTTTCTTCTTTTGAAACAAAAGAGTCCGAAATAGTTGCTAAACAAGCAGCATTTTTCTTACAAACATATGCAGTATGAAAAAGTGCAAAGCTTTCCATTTCAACTGCTAAACATCCCTTTTCTTTATATAATTCTTTATAATAATTTTCATCACCTAATCTATAAAATACGTCAGATGAATGAACACAGCCTTCAATAAGTCTAATTCCAAGCTCTTTTGCACTTTTTCTAAGAATATCATTAAGCTTTTCACTTGGATAAGTTTTATCTTCAACATATCCACTCTGTGTCTTTGCATATGATGATTCTGAATAAGATTCTTTTAGAAGAATAACATCATAAATCTTTGCCTCTTCGCAGTATGAGCCTGCTGAACCTATCCTTATAATATTTTCTACATCGTATTCTGTGAATAATTCATATGAGTAGATTCCCATAGAAGGCATTCCCATGCCAGAACCCATTACCGATACTTCACTTCCTTTGTACTTTCCTGTATATCCAAACATATTACGCACTTCATTAAACTTCTCTACATTGTCTAAGAAGTTCTCTGCAATAAATTTTGCTCTAAGTGGATCTCCGGGCATTAGAACTGTCTTTGCGATTTCTCCCCTATTTGCACTGTTATGTGATGTTGCCATAAACCTATCCTCCCTCTAAATATACTTATGCCATTATTGCTAATATTGTATCACAAGTAGTCGACAAAATCTATATTTTAAGATATAATAAAATTAATTTTATTAATTAATTTATTAATTATATTAATTTATTAATTATATTAATTTATTAATTTATTAATTTTATTAATTTTATTAATTTACTAATTATATTAATTTTTATGCTGTGATATTATATATTATAAAATATAATCACTAGCGGAAATGAGGAAATATGAGTATTAACGATTTTATTTATCCTTCAGAGCCTATGCGCCCTGCCTCAAAGCCAGTGCGTCCTGCTGAAGGCGAAAAGCCTACACCTCCTCCTAGCCATTCTGTGTGGTTTACACACGATCCTGCTATTTATCACGATCCTGTGTCAAATAATTACTATGTTTATGCAACAGAAGCTAAGGGATTACGTTCAAAGAATCTTATAGATTGGGAAACTATTGGTAGAGTAACAGATAAACCTCCTATTGAGGCTTTTGAATATGTTGGAACAAACAATATTTGGGCTCCTGATATTGTGAAGGTTGGAGATGAATATAGACTATACTGTTCAAACTCATCATTTGGTTCACAACAGTCATGTATTTACCTTGCTGTTTCAGATAACGCTGAAGGACCTTTTATTCCAAGAGGGATAGTTTTTAAGTCTTCTGATAAAGTTCCGGTAAATGCTATTGATGCAAATATTATAGAGGACCAAAAAACTGGTACGCAATATATGGTATATGGCTCATTTTGGGGTGGATGTCATATTATAAAGCTAGATAAAGAATCCGGACTGGCTGCTGAAGAAGGCATCGGTTCTTGTGTTGCAAGAAGACCTCTTTGGTGTGATGGAGCTATTGAAGGACCTTATATTGTATATAACAAGGATACTGATTATTACTATTTATTTGTATCATATGCTTCTCTCAAAAGTGACTATAATATAAGAGTCGGCAGAAGTAAATCCGTTACAGGTCCGTATCTTGACCACAATGGCAGAGATATGACAGACCTTAATGATGATAACGGTTCTATCGGACTTATGATTGCTTGTGGTTATCAATTTGATAATGGAACAGCTTATATGGGACCAGGTCATAATTCCGTACTACATGATTTTGATGATGAATGGTATTTAGTCTGCCATATTAGAGAAAAGAATTACAAAGGTGGAGAACCGTCTACAATGCATATATATAAGATGCTTTGGATGGCTGATGGATGGCCTGTTATTTCGCCTGAAATATATAGTGGTGAAAAAGTACAGCCTGTTACAACTGAACTTATGGTTGGTGAATACGAACGCATATGCTTAACGCCTACCATACCACAGGGTACACAAACTTCTACTAATATGACATTATTTGAGAACGGACATGCAATGCTTGCTCACTCTATACATGCAAATTGGAAGCTTATTGATGATACTACTTTAGAATTAACATATGCAAA
>JAVBUL010000295.1:0-4522 GCA_031555415.1 Lachnospiraceae bacterium
CATCTGCCTCAAATCTTTTCAAAAGGTATTCGGAAGTATCACCACCAATTCCTCTGTTAACAATCACCATTCCCGCTTTATTAAAATATGCATTCAATTCCCACATCTGTGTGATGGAATCTCCTATAAAAACAAAGTCCGACTTTACATTATTCGTTACTAATACTTCATTCTTACAATCAAATTCTCCTCTTAAAAGTTCTTAGATATATATCATGTTTCGTGCTCTAATCTATTGGCGAAGAAGATATAAAATGCACCCAGTTATGCATCAAAACGTATATTAAGCAACTACCTCAGCCCTAAATCATAATAATTAATTGCTATTTCCAATTAATCCATATATAATTATGTCAACCTATCAATATAAACTTTACCCTTGGTATATTTACCGAAATTAGGAGGTCATCTTATGCAAAAGAACGCTGTGATTTTTTCTGCAAGTGAATATCTTAGCTCTAAAACATTAACGATCGAAGATTTAACAGGTGTAAAATATGATGTTTGCGCTATCGAAAAAAGACTCTCACAAATAGGATTTAATATAGTAAAAAAAGAAAATGCAAAAAAACTTAAATATGTTCCGACCTTAAAACAGTTCGCTGAAAATTTACCAAGTGATGCCATTAGTATTGTATATTTCTCGGGACATGGCGGCCATTGCGATGGTAAGAATTATATATTTCCATCAGATTTTGGAGCACTATATGATATATCCCAAAATATTGACAATGCTGGTATAAATATAGAGGATATAATTTCTATATTCAAAGGAAAAGGTAGGCTTATTTTGATTTTAGATGCTTGCCGAAGTGATAATATTGGTTTATCAAAAGGGTATTTTTCCGAAATAACATTTTTTGAAAATGTATATATTGCTTATGGAACGATGTTTCAAAATAGCTCAGTGGGTATGCCAAATAGCATGAGTTGGTTTTCAGAAGCTATTTGTGATGAAATATTAGCTCCTAATATTGATGTCGATACCTTATTCACACGAGTAAGACAAAATATTTTTTCAAAACATTATATTCAAATTCCACCAAGCGTTAACGCATTGTTAGATAATATTATTTTACATTCAGAAGCCAATTTTGATAATCTGGATAAACAAGTTTATGATTTCGTTCAAGAACATGGCAATTTATATATGGATAAATATGGCTATTTCAAAGGTGATGATTTGGTTTTTATTGATGCAGCACAATATTTCAACATTGGATTACTTGATGCTATCTGGAAGTTTAAAAAAGTTGATAATAAAATATTCAAAGATAAAGGTGTACGTATACCAGAGTTATCTGAAGAAGAAACAAAATTAATTTCATTTTGGAGATTACCACGTGGCAAAAAATTCTTTACACATGATGAAAGCCATACTTGGTATTATAACGGACGACAAATTAGAATGGGTGAAATTCCACCGTTACCATCAAGTATGCAATGAAAGTTTCCCAAACAAGGTAAAGAACTCTATGTAAAATTCAATGCCAAAAAGGAAGGTGACAGTATTATTATAACCACCAATTTGCCCGAACAGTGTGAAGTTCTTGTTAATAATAATTCAAATTTTTCGCAAAAAAAGATGATATCTGATGGCAAAATAATAGTCCATAATGCAAAAGATATAACAAGAATTGTTATAGAATCGGATGTAATTCCTCCTAATGAAGCAATTAAGCAAGTCATTTGAGTGGAGTGTCGTAACCTCATCGGAGAATTCATCAAGTTTAATCCGATATATAAGAATCAGCTTAGCTATGTAGTTGAGTTCTAATAGAAAAAAATATCTTTACTTTTATATATAATATCGATGCATTACTTTGGAATAACGGTACATAGCTAATGTAACAATTTACTTAATACTACAAAGTGCTAACTTGCAACTAATTTGCATAAGCATTGCCTCGTTTCAGCACAAACGCTCACTTCTAAACTCTAAAAGCTTGCTATAAAACTCACTGTCAATTATCATGTCTGACTTTCACTTGTAAGATTTCACCTCTGTTGAGCAAACGAAAGGAACAGCGCAAAATACTCTGCTGTTCCTTTTCGATAAAGCATCAATTAAGTTACCTATAAACATTACAGTTTATAGTATTCCATAAAGAATAACCCACTAGCAAAATTAACTGCTAGTTATGCATTGTAAATATAATTGCTACACTTCGAAATACTTTCGTGCATCGTTAATGCGCTTATCAATCTCATCCGAAAGTTCCTGTCCCTCTAATGAATTGACAGTCCACATAAGAACTTTAAATAAACCAACCTCCCCCTCTTTCCAATAACGAGGGCGGCAAGTAAACGTATTTTGAACTGGGAATATATCGATTTTCCCCTCCAATCCCAATTTCGATAAACGTTTCTGCGTTTCTAAAATAATAGCTTTGTTAATGTCTAACTTTCCCATTGGTACACATCCTTTCTTAGGGCTAGAATTCTTCTGCACCTGTGTCTGTATTGTACCACTTCAAATTAATACTGCATATTGGGTCCGTTTTTCATTTCTTACCCAACAGCTACTGTAATGATTTTATTTTTTTCATTAATTCTTCAAAATCTATATCCGATAATTCAATTATCTGCTTCTTTCTTTCTTCGTCCATTTCCCATTGTGATTTTTGTTGTTTTATTGCTTCTTCTAATAACGACTCATATGACATTAGTTTCTCCTGTGAAAAAGTTTCGTTCTTAGTAGAAATTTCAAAATCAGGAATATACTCACGAAATATCTGCAATGTAATCTCATCATATCTTTCTTCCATTCGATCACACACAACTTCAAATCGCTTTTCTATCTTACTAACATGAGGTTTCTTTTTATATTTAACTTTTTTTTGACGTAAACCTTCGCATAGTGATTTAGTTGATTGCTCAAGTGTTGTCTGTTCGTAAGGTACTCCTAGCATTTTGCAGTGTTCTTTTAATAATGATTGATACTCTTCATCTTCTGCAACTGTATCAACAATCCTTTTTGATAATCCAAATTCTATCTCTAAAAGTTCAGTTTCTTCTCTATGCATGTTTGCAGCTTCTACTTCTGCTATATCATTTATTTCTTCCGTACGTATTTCACTCATATAATCAAACAAATCATCCCACTTCTTAATAAAATTATCAAAATCCATTGTAAGTGCAGTTAACCACGTATAACGCTCCATAGTATTCATCCCTAGACAAAAATTAATCATTTTTCTATTTATCATATCTGCAAATCTACTATATGCCGCATTACGTACTGCATACAATTTACAAACAGGAATATCAAGCCTATTGTACATCTTTTCAGCGGCTTCTTGACAAATACTTTGGCTCACATTTGCATTTATAAAAATTTTCATAAATCCTTCAAAAAGAAATATTCTAAACTCACTGTCGGTACTTCCTATCTTCCCTCTTCTAAGAGGATCTAGTTTTCCCGAGTATTGCTTCAACGTCTCAATAATAAATCTTTTATCTTCCTCAAAAAAAGCATAATTTGTAGATTTCTTTAGCAGCTCCATCTCTTCATCTAAATCTACAATGTGAATTATTTCACTGAAATATTTAGTTTTATCAGTATAAAAATTTATAAACTTCTCTTCTACCTCTAATTCAATTTCTTCATTCTTTTTATCAACACCCATTTTAACATCAAAAAAATATTCAGAATAATTAGGATTGAGCTCCATAAAATAAACATACAAAACATCTTTTAGTGTATACTTTTTAACGTTCATACTTCGCATCCTTTTCTAATTTTTTACAAGACAATATTGCACAATTAATAAAGCCCACTATGAGATTTATTTCCAACAATAGATAGTATTCCAGCTTTACATACTATAAATGAGATATCGCCCTATATATGTTGTTTTGTTGTATTAAACTGATTTGCAAACTTACTTATAATCTCTTGGCTATCAGTAGCACCATTAACTACTATAAAATTATGTATTACAGTCCTGATTCTCTTATTCATAACAAAAATCCTCTTATCTCATTTTGTATTGTGCTCATCTTCCAAAATCAACAATACTATCAAATACAAAATTTATCTTGAGATTCCTTTTCAGTATATGCAAAAAATTGTTTACCAAAGGCTCATGCTGAGCCACGTTGCCAATCCCATTCACCCTCATATAAACTAGGCAACGTAAATGTGACTCCTGACATATCCTTAACGAGCACCCACCGAACCGCTTCAGTAGGTACATATTTGATATTTAAACTAAATAGTTTATTATGGATACAATCCTGTAAAAAAGCTCCATCTTCTTCTGCCATTTTCACTAGGCGTTCATAATGTTCTTCACCCAAAGCAAATCTTACTGTAGGTATGAAGACCTTCTCCTTATTTATCGGTAAATCTAGACAATAATGCACCCCCATATATAACATGAGTTGCCCGACAAATGAGGTATTATAAATCTGCCTCTTTGTCATATTGTTCCTTGAAAATTTAATATATTATCTTCTATTGAGAGAAGTGATAATCTTTTGATATTTTTCACTCTGCATAGATTAGTTTCCGCAACGG
>JAVBUL010000282.1:0-17313 GCA_031555415.1 Lachnospiraceae bacterium
ATTGCATATAACTCTGTTGCAAATCTTAAATCCTTGCCCACTTCCATATGTTTATAACTATCTACTTGTTTTTCACATAAAATAGAGAAAGAGTACATTATAACTGCTCTTGAAAAGATTTCCACTAACATTAAAATTATTGTTACCTTTAAGACTTGACTTGGAGATAAGAAAAAAGGCATAAGCATTTTGCATACGCTTGCAATAATACCTACTCCACAAAATACTATCGCGTTCTTTGAATACCTTGATTTTTTATTTAGCATAATAAACCCAATCATCACCATTAGGTAACCCAATGGATCCAAAAGTATATCTATAACAAAACTTGATGAACTTATAGCTTCAAATGATTGAACATAAACAAAGTCCTTAAGCGACATTCCTTTACTTACTTCATATCCTTCATAATTTATACCTGTATTAATATTTATATTTATAGCCAAAAAGACAAGACCGACAACAAATAATATTACTCCTATATTTTTTTTACAAAAAAACTTCATATAAATACCCCACCTATAATGTTTTTTTCTTTACTATAAAGTCTATATCTTTATACACAAAATAGTAAAATAGTACATTCAAGCATAATTGCATAATCTCATACACTACAAGCAATGACGGATTTATAACATTTATCCATCTAAGCACACAAATAACTGCATTTATAACAATAGTAACAAACCATGCAAGTATTATGTTTTTTCTAGCTTGTCTATGCTCAAAACCCGATAGCGTATCACAGATTGCACTAACAAATACATACCCTACTACTGCCTCCATTCCAAACATAGCTATCCCAAGGAAAAATCCCGCGTATGATAGCTGCATTCCATTTAGGAAAAAAGGGATTATATGAATTACTCCATATAACACTACACTTGCCCATGACATAAGCGATACCAAACTAAATAATCTACTATATTTTATAAGCTTCGCTGCTGCCAAGGCTATTAAAATAAATCCCAAAACATCTGGGACAATATCTAATTTAAGATTATATAAAACGTCTGAACTTGAATACATATTCAACGGACATTTAGCTCCATATAAATAATCTAATGTATAATATTGAAACTCAGGATTATAGTCATATGATGTAACATAATCTGGGTAAGGACAAAATCCTCCTAATGATATATTTTGATCAAACATTATAAACAAAAAACCGGCTAATATTGCAATAACCGCCCACTTTTCTTTACTAAACTTACTAAGCATACGCCCTCCTATTTACTTTTCAAGCTTCATATATGTTACTTTTTAGCTCCCACCCTAATATTTCTTAACAATAGTACCATTTTCCATGCCTTTTTTCAATTGCTTAAATATAAACTTTAACTAAAATTATCAATGCTATTTGAATTATCAATATAAGTGGCATACCAAAAACAAAATACCAGTGCTTTGTTTTATGCCTAAATCTCTGCATTCCCAGTATAGAACCAATACTTCCACCTAAAATTGCAAACAAAAACAATGTATTTTCTTTAATCCTATACCTATTTTTTATTGCTTTTTTCTTATCAATATACATAGATAAAAAACCTATTATATTTATTATTACTAAATATCCACAAATTATCGCTAGTTTCAATTTTTCTCCTGTTCTTCTATAGCTTCTTTCATACTTCTCTTTTTATTATACATTTTGCTATCTGCTCTGCTAAGCACAGCTTCAAGATTCTTATCTGTTTTCCTGTTATATATAGCATATCCATATGCAAAGCTCAATTCATAAATACTGTTATTATTATAATCTTCAACATTTTTTTCAATTCTTCTTATTAGAGCCTGAATATATTCTTCTGTTACATCCTTTAATATGACCGAAAACTCATCTCCACCTATTCTACAAACAGTTGCTTTCCCCATCAATGCATTTGTAATACATTTAGCACATTGATATATCAGAGCATCTCCAACTGCATGACCAAACCTATCATTATTATATTTTAAATTATTCATATCAAATGACATAATTACAATCTGAGTTTCTTCAGTTACTGTATCCATTGCCTCTTTGAGTTCTTTATCGAAGTAAGCTCTATTATGGCACTTTGTAAGAGAATCTTCATAGGCAAGTTTTTTATATAAATCAGCATTAATGATTTTTTCCTCTAGCCTGTTAATACATTTCTTATGGTATTGTATTAACACTACTGCCACTATAAGAATCGCGTAAAACATATATGTAATATACACAAAACTATATGACAAATAAAATGAAAACAATGCAAGTGAGCCAAAAACTAATGACACCAATATCCCTGCCATTATTAAATAACCCTTTTCCTTCTTATGCCTGTTTTCTTTGTATTCTTTATGTTTATTCATTATATATTTTACTGCTATACAAACTCCGAATAAAACCATAATTATATGAGAAATAGTACACATCTCGTAATAATCATAAATTTCCAAAAATTGCAATATTGTTTGAAGCGGTAAATTTAATAAACCGATTACATACAATATCTTTATAACTTTACTGTCCTTTTCAAATATAGATTTTTTTGCATATAATATAATCGGTAATGGAATCATCATATTACAAATGCATGACATCAACAGTAGTAATGATGGCTTATTAATCACAAACTCCAAAACTTGAGCTTCCAACAACGTCCACACTCCTAGAAGACATAAAAATATACCTACGTAGATAATTCCCCCCTTACCCTTTTTTTCTATATCTAACATTCTATTAAATACAATACATACTACTCCTGTAAATAGTATTACCAAAAATACAAATATAATTGGAATTCTACTGCGAATGATACTATTACGTACCTCTTCTTCACCACCAATAGTAAAAGACTTCACATAACCCGGCCTACTTGAGTATACAGAAGTGACTTCCACTCTTATTTCTTTATGGCTATCAGTCGCATTTAAATGAACTATATTCCATTTACTTCCGGGTGTTTTTAAAAAGAATATTTTTTCATCCCCGAATTTATATACCAGTTTATCATCAATAAACACTTTAACCTTTTGATTATTTGTCCTAAATACCAATATTTCTTTGTCTTTTAATTCAACAAATGAATTATATAGATAAATAGTTTTGTTTTCCTTGGCACCATCTATTGCAGCAGGCAGCTTAGAAATCTCTTTAATCTCGCCTTGCTCAATCTGATATTTCCATCCACTGTTAAAATCTGTGCTTTTAAGACTTTCAAACTCTTCACTTTTTAGGTGCGAAGAATTAGCTAAGACTATAATCAAAAGCCCTATTATTATGGTCATTGCTAATGCTATTTGATAAAAATACCTCTTCATACCTTTTCTCCATTCTCTTTAAAGCACATTTAATAAAAAGGCTCATCTATCAGACGAGCCTTTACTTTTATTTCTTCAACACCTTGGTCTTAGCTTCTTTTTTAGCTTCGCTTTTAGCTTGCTTGTCTTGTTCTTTTCTTTTCTTTGGGTCAGTTTCCACAACAGGACCTCTGATTCGCTTTGCGCTAGTAACATATATACCACTTACTGTCGCTTTAACTTCTTGCTTTGGTGCAAGTGTTTTAAATACTTCATTGTCACAAATAAGTGACATAACTCTTGGTCCGACCTTAACTTTTATAATTGGAAGCCTTGCTCTCCTCATATACTTGGGCGTCTGTTCCATAACTATCTTTGGAAGACCTGCTTCTTTTAATCTCATTTTCTTTTTATCGATTATAAAAAAACTCATCGTCTGTGCTGCTGCATCTATAGATGCTTGTTGTGATTCTTGCTTTTTTTGAAGCCTTCTACCTACAAAAAACAATACAATCACTGCTACTAAAACCAGAGCTAATACAATCAATAGTATTTTTATCGCTAATGGCATAACTTTCCTCCTAATACATTTCAAAATAATAAAAAATTGTTTTATAGCCTATATATTTTATCACCATTAGCATTAATTGTCAAACTAGCTATTAAGCTTTTTATTTTATAAGACTCTTATTTGCCTCAACCATAGCTTTTACCTTATCATGGGTATAAGCACCCAAATGTTTTTTATCTTCTTTTTCTAAGGTATCTATATATATAGGTTTACCGAATTCTATTACTACAACTGCTCTTTTTATCCTAGGAAAATGATCTTCTAATATAGCACTTGTATTATTAAAGGCAACCGGAATTATTGGGCAGCCTGATTTTTCTGCCATTTTAAGACTACCTTCTTTAAAATCTCTAATTCCATCATCTGTCGCTGCTCTTTTTCCCTCTGGAAATATTACTATTGAGATTCCACTTTTTAGTTTTTCAACACCTTCAAGTATCATCTTTAAGCCTTCTTTTATATTGCTTCTATCTAGAAATAAGCAGTTCATTCTTTTCATCCATTGAGCCAATATAGGAACTTTTTTTATCTCCTTTTTAGATATAAAACCTGCAAGCGGAGGAATATTTGTATATCCTATTACAATATCAAAAAAGCTTCTATGATTTGATACATACAAAACGGCTTGATTTTCAGGAATGTTTTCTTTTCCTTTCACAATTACTTTTGCCCCTGATAAAAGTCTAACTCCCTTTAGTGCACATACCACTAATGCATAACTCATCCTATCCTGCTTTTCCTTACTAAATTTGCCTACAATCCATAAAATACCAAAAATCGGAATGCTCACAACAAAAAATATAACCAAAAAACATAATATCAGTATTAATCTTATCATAGTATTATTACCTCTCCTTATAAGTCTAGTTTAGCTTCACCATTACATGATTTTATTTTCAAATCAATCACACAATCTGATAGATGCTCGCAGTTCATATCAAGTGCGTATTCTATCTTTACAGAAATATCGTTTTCTTCATTCCTTACAGATATATGTTTCGCTAAAAATCCGACCATTATACTTCCCATCGGAGTCTCATAATACGAGGTGCTTTTTTTATCTTTTTCAAACACCATATGTACATTTGTTGAGCCTTTTTTTGTGATTTCAATATTATCTTGACTTATCTTCATAATATTTTTCACAGGTTTTTCGTACTCATCCACAATTTCATCATATAAAACATAATGTTTTCCGTTTTGAAAATAATATTCTCCATGTGTTATCACTTCGATATCACCTTCTTCATTTTTATCATCCATTTGCATACCACGAATGGAAATCAGTACATTTTTATCCACTAAAATTCTCCTTTGTGCTAAATCTAATATTCTTCTATATTGATTTGGTTAACATGTTCAACATCAAACGGAAGAATAGAATTTGCAAATTCAATAAACTTTCTGGGAGCATCGCTTACAAAAAACTCATACATACTACTATTTGATATCAAGTCAAGTTTCGATGCTAAATCATTATCTTTAAGTAATTTTTTTAAGCTAACTGCTGTTTCATAAGCCGGATTAACAAGAGTAACTTCATCTCCCATTATTTTATGTATTGTACTTCTCAATAACGGATAATGTGTACATCCAAGAATCAATGTATCAATATCTCTATTTTTAAACTCGCTTAAATATCTATTTGCCACTTCCTCTGTAACAGTGTCATGTATCCATCCTTCTTCAACAAGAGGAACAAAAAGCGGACATGCCTTGCCTAATACAATGGCTTCTTTATCTGATTCATGTATCACCTTAGCATAATTATTGCTTCTAATAGTTCCTTCTGTACCTATTACTCCTATTCTTTTTGTATTCGTTAAATCCATTGCTGTTTTTGCTCCGGGTATAATCACTCCTAAAACCGGGATTGTAAGCTCTTTTTTTAATTCTTCAAGAGCGAATACACTTGCTGTATTACAAGCAATCACAATCGCCTTTACTTGTTTTGTTACAAGAAACCTCGTTATCTGCTTCGAATATTTTTTTACGGTTTCTTCAGATTTACTACCATATGGAACTCTCGCTGTATCTCCGAAATATACTATCTTCTCATTTGGAAGCTGTCTCATAATCTCTCTTGCTACCGTCAGTCCACCTATACCAGAATCAAAGACTCCTATCGGCGCAGACGACTTATCTTCATAGATTAATTGTTCTTTCACAATATCCTCCATTCCAAAGCTCTTTTTCTTATCCCTTCTATTTTACTCTTAAAATAGTTTTTTTTCAATTAGATTAGTCGAAAATGTTATTTAGAAAAGAAAAAATTTTAAACCTATACTCTGTGTTTTCCCCGTTTCCTGTTATTGCATCATATTCATCTTCATCTAAAATATTCTTTAATAATTGTTTTGAATCATCTGGGACAATGCCATATGTAACATCAACAAAGCATAATGGAGGATATAATATGCACCACCAGTTTTTTCCCTCTGCTCCACCTATTTCTATACGAAAAGCTTCATAATTTCCTGCCGGCAATGTTACATCACCATATTGTTTTATAGGAAAATAGCATGTTGTTACTTCTGCGCTAACATTATAATCATATCCTTCTTCACTAATTACCCCAGAAGCCACATTTAAAATATCATCCATTTTCTCATTTATTATCTGCTTTGATTCTTCTAGTGTAAGCTCTTTATTCAAATACTCTGATATGTAGTTAACGACAGTTTCTTTTACCTTTAGCTTTAAGGCTTGATCTTCTTCACTGTCGCTATTTGCCAGCACATGGAATCTTATTATCTTACTTGCAATATCCTCCTGAAGCGTATCTGCCTCACTTTGTCCTCCAAATATAAATGTAAATACCAGTCCTATTCCTAAAGCTATTATTAATTTTTTTAATTTACCCATTATGTTTTACACCTCTCTATCTATGTTTATGGTGTAAGTATTATCACTAATTGGAAATTATATACAATTAACTTAGATTTATTTTTTTAAGTTCTGTAGATCAAGGTTTTTTACATTATCCATGCTAATTGCTGCCATATAAAGGTTTGAATCTTTATATGCTTTTAGATTTTTACTAAGATTTTCTATTACCTCTCCAAGTCCTATCTCATCACCCAGAATATCCTTTACATTAGATATACTATTTTCAGAAGAAAGTACCAAAACATTACCGGAAAATCCAACTTTACTAAATAGATATGTTACTATTTTTTCTTCTCCCTTATCTCCACATAAAACAATTGCTTTTATATGAGAATAATCTAATAAACCTTTTCCAAGCTCTCTATACTTTTTCTCTATTTCCTCAACACTTTCCCCTTCTACCTCTACATATTCCTGCCCCGTCTTTTTTTCTTCTTCATATACCGGAATTTCCACTAACACTTTCATATTATCATCATCTGTATATTCAAACATCATTGATATGCAAAAATCTCTTTCTTCTATTTCCCTTCCGCTTACAATAGATGTTTCATATTCTTCAACGTTTTGCAATACCACAGTATAAGATATAATTGCGACTACCGCAACTCCCACTGCTGTTACTGCTTTTCTCAAGGCTTTATGAGGCTTTTTTGCATGTCTGACAAAAATATTTTTAAAACATTGTCTGGTTAGATAGAACATTCCACTTATATATCCACTTAAACTAACTACCAGAAACATTACCATGACAGACTCCTGCCTATGAAAAAAACCGCCTGGCAATCCGCCTATTTCCATTAGCTTAATTGTTGAGCCCTTATCTCCAAATATTCCCACACATATTGCAAATGTTGCAGCTGCAAAGCACCATGTTTTAACAACATTTAAAAGCAAAGCCTTTCTTCCTCCATATGTGTTGTAAAATCTTCCATTTAAGATGACAAATTCCTCAAAAGGGCTTGTTAATAAAAATATAATTAAAACTGTTTTTAGTATTTTTAGAATACTTCCATCTTTTATTTCTTCTGACATCAGACTTGGAAACTCTTTAAACTGACCTTCAAAGTTTGATAATTCCACCTTAAATACCGATGTTACCAATATTATAAGAATTGGCAGTAGTGCCATGTAATACAACACTTCAAACATTCTTCCCCTAACTTCCATATCTGTATGCCCCATAAAAACGCATATTGCTATAATAACTGCTATAATAACAATAGAAGCCGTTTCTAAAAGCATAGTTTCACGCGTTATCTTAAAAAGGACCAAAACTCCAAATATGCCCATTGCTATATATCTAATTGCAAATATCATATTAAAAACTTTGCTTTTAACAAGCTTTTCCCCAAATTTCTTTGCCATTATAAGAGATATCCACATATATAGCAAAGATACTAACATTCCTAAGGCAAATGTCCACACATAACCTACATTTCCGTACTCACCTGATAAATATCCACCTACTAAAACCAAAATACCTGCATTTTCAGTAAAAACTATTCTTTTCAATTGCTTCGCAGATACTTTTTTATTACTTGCAAACATAAAAATCGGCCTCCTTTCCTATTTTTTTTCTACTTTTCTGGCAAATATTGAACTTTTCTTTAGCTTTTCTATCGGTGCTCTAAAAATGAAATCTTTTTTATCTTCATTGTCATTTATTTCATCACTAACCATTGGCAATAGATATGGAAAACCAAAGCTTTTTAATGATGCTAAATGTCTTAAAACAACTATTATTCCTGCTATAACTCCAAAGAATCCAAAGAAATATGCACATCCTATTAAAAAATATTTTAAAATCTTATATGATGATGATAATTCTTCATTTGGTATTGCAAATGATGCCAATGCTGTCATTGCCACTATGATTACAATAATAGGACTAACTATATTTGCTGTAACTGCTGCTTGTCCTATTATTAAGCCTCCAACTATACCGACTGTGCTTCCCATCGGTCCCGGAATCCTTACTCCCGCTTCACTAAGTAGTTCAAATGAAATCTCGAGTATCAGCACTTCTATCAATGCAGGAAAAGGAACATTCTCCCTTGCTGCTGCAAGTGAATAAACAAGCGGAGTCGGTAATATTTCTGGATGATAGTTTACTACTGCAAGATATAAAGCCGGCAATGTCATTGCCAAAAAGGATGCAAAATACCTTACCATTCTTATAAATGTTACTACCTGATGCCTATTATAATAATCATCTACCGTCTGGAAAAAATTATTATAAGAAGTCGGAAGCATTAATGCAACTGGCGTATTATCTACAAATACCACCACCCTTCCATCCATTACCGCCATAGCCGCCTTATCCGGTCGTTCTGTCGTTTGAAACTGTGGAAAAGGTGAATATTTATTTTCTTCTGTAAGCTGCTCTATAATACCTGTGTCAGTCAGACCATCTATATCTAAATTATCAATTCGCTTTGTTATCTCATCGATTACACTTTGTCTTGCCACGCCCTCTACATAAGCGATTGCTACTGATGTATTGGTTGTATTGCCGATTATTTTTTCCTTAACCTTAAATCTTTTATTTCTTACACGTTTTCTCATAAGAGCAGTATTACACTTTAGTGCATCTGCGAACCCTTCTCTTGACCCTCTCATAACCTTCTCAACGTCTGACTTTACTACCCCCATCATTGGGTATCCCTTGCTCTTTATCTTTATTGCCTTATCATATCCATCAATAAAAATAACTCCATCACCTATCATCACGCCCATTACAGCATCTTCTACTGTATAAAGTTCTTTTACGTCTGTAATTCCAAGTGCGTTGTCGTTTAAAAACTTATACTGCTCTTCCTTTGGCATATCCATAAGTTTTCCTATAAGCTTACCTATTACCGATTCTTCTATAGTTATATTATTTATTGCAACTTCTACATAGAAAATACAAGCCTCTACTTCAGCCTGTTTCCCCAGTTTCATGCTTCTGTTTTTTATGTCATCACAGTCCTTAAATTCTTCCATCATAATATTTAGGTTTTCACTAAGGCTTGTACTTAACTTTCTATTTTCTTCCATAATACGCGTCCTTTCAAGCTAATTTCTCAATTTAATCTTACCCAGATTTGACTTATTTAAACTTTTATGTTATTATTCTTAATATTCTTAAAAAACTTTTAATATTTGTGATTTGAATGGAGACCTTACTTTATGCAAAAATATATAATTAAGCTTACGTTAATTCTTACAATAACAGTAACTATGGCATTTGCCATTGGATGCGGAAACAAAAACGAAAAATCTGTTGATTCCAAAAATGATAATGACGCTTCAACCGAGGAACCACTTGTTTCTTCTATATTCGAAGGAGAGCATTTTACTATTGATGTAACTAGCGATTGGAAATATGATGAAAATACTAGTTATTCTGTTAGCAATGAGAAAAATACAGCATATAATATTTTCTCATATGTAGGAACTGCTCAGAATTCATATAATTGCAGTATATATATTAATTCTCAAGATATCAGCGACACGGGATATGACTTTGATACTTATAAAGACATTACAAAGCAAAGCCTTGAAGCAAAGTCTTATACTATATCTAATGAAGATGACTCTTTAACCATTGATGGATATAATGCATGGATGTTTGAATGTGAACACCCTGATGAAACCGAAGAGAGCTCTACTGTATATTCTGTACAGGTAGTTGTAAATGTATCAAATGTGATGTATTCATTTACTATACTTTCTGATACATCGGATTATGAAACACCGAAGTTATCTGCTCTTTCTATATTTAAATCTGCAAAATTTAATTAGTAATTTTCTCTGTCCCCTTCACATATTCTTTAATAATCCCAATATGTATGGAGAATATCGTGAAAAAATTATTTTTATTGCTTAGTATTTTTCTATCCTCTTTATTTATTTTTGGTTGCAATATTGAAGAATATGACGACACCAAAATAAACGATTTAGACTTTACTGTGCTTGCCGAAGAAAATATCCCAGATCAAGTGAGAGATATTATCGAAAGCAGTAAAACTGAAAACTTTAGAAAAACTTATTCTGACCAGGAATTTCTGTATATAATCATTGGTTACGGTGCTCAGCCCACAAGCAGCTACAGCATTGCTATTACTGATTTATATGAAGGTAAGAATGCTATTTTTGTATCTTCAATGCTCAAAGGTCCATCTAAAACTGAAACTGTTCTAGAAGTCGAAACATACCCTTATATTGTGCTTAAATTAAAGCCCTCAGATAAAACCGTTATATTTAAATAAAAAAAGATTCGACTAAAGTCGAACTTTGCAAGAATTGCATTCTTGGTTGACTATCACCACGTGGCTCGCAAACGTTCCTTTAAAGTAATTAAAAATTTCTAATCATAATGCGACTTATTTAGCATATATTGTATAAAATATTAATAAGAATCTGGAGGTATAGATGAATTTATTAAAGAAAAACGTCCATATGAATAGGTTAAAAAGTCACATTGTAAGCCAGATTACGTTAGACGATGATTTTAATGTCCCTGACGTTAATGCAGATATTGACAAACTTGTCACGAAAGAGGGGCATATTACTATAGAAAGTACAAAAGTTCAGGATGGGCGTGTACTAGTAAACGGAAAAATGTCCTTTAAATTACTATACTCTTGTCAAGACTCACCCGGAAAAATACATAGCATGAATGGTGCAATTATGTTTTCTGAGACAATTATAGGGGATACCATTTCCGAAAGTGATAGTGTTAACATTAAGTGGGATATTGATGATTTAAATGTAGGTGTTATAAACACAAGAAAAGTAAGCATTAAAACTATTGTTACGCTTACACTTACAAGCGAGGATATGTATGATATCGAAGCTGCCAATGATGTAGAAGATGATGATGACATTAAATGCAAGAATAAGTCAATTGATCTTACACAGATTGCAGTATGTAAAAAAGATATTTACAGAATTAAAGAGGATTTGGATTTACCTGCTGGAAAACCAAATATAGCTAATGTACTTTGGGATAATGTGTATCTTAAGTCTGTTACCTCAAAGCTGTTAGATGAAAAAGTTGCCTTAAACGGCGAGCTTGTTCTCTTTTTACTATACGAAGATGATGAAGAGGACTCTCCTATTCGCTGGATTGAATCCACCATTCCTTTTAGTGGAAACCTTGAAGTTCCGGGTTGCAGTGAAGATATGATTTCTGATATAGAAATTTCAATAGGTAATAGTAATATTTCCGCAAAAGCTGATTATGATGGTGAAACTAGAGTTATTGAATGCGATACTGTTTTAGAACTAAATATGAAAATATATAGAGAAGAACCTGTTACTTTTATAAACGATGCATATTCGCCAAATGGAAATCTTCTTCCTACATATCAACAAATTAATTACAACAGTATTCTTATCAAAAATCTATCAAAATGTAAGATAGCTGATAAACTAAAACTTGACTCTTCTAAAGGTCAGGTATTTCAGATATTAAGCTCGTCAGGTATTGCAAAAATCGATGATATTACGATTACTGAAAATGGGCTTACTGTAGACGGAGTTGTTCACGTTAAACTATTATATATTTCTTCTGATGATAAAATGCCATTATCTATTGCAGATGAAATAATTCCTTATACACATGAAGTTGAAGCTCCCGGCATTGAAGCCGATTCTCTTCCGTTTATAAGACCTGCTTTGGAACAATTATCTACTGTTATGACCGGAAGTAATGAAATTGAAGTTAAGGCTACAGTATTACTTGACTGCCTTGTTTTAAATAACAAAACTGATGATATTATTGTAGATATGGAGTTAGAACCATTTGACGCAAAAACTCTTCAAGATATGCCTGGAATTATAGCTTATCCTGTAAAAAGTGAAGATACATTGTGGGATATCGCAAAGAAATTCCGTACGACAACTGATGCGATTATGTCTATTAATGACTTAAAATCAGAAACTTTAAGACCAAATGAAATGTTGATTGTGGTACGAACCTAAAAAATCTTCAGCCGGCGCTGAAGATTGCAAGAATAGTAGATTCGTTGAGAATGCTCAACAAATCTACTATTCTTGATTGGCTAACCACTACTTGGCTCGCTTGAATGGGTGGCACACTTTAAAAAAAAGTAGACTCGTTATGATAGTGATGAATGAGTCTACTTTTTTTTAATATGTTGTGATCTTTCCTCTATCACGGATTGAACATATAATTTTAAAAAACACCGTCATTGTGGTAAGACCTACCAATATAGCATATATCCATCCTAAAGTGTCATAATGTGCTCCTACTATAAAATCTGTTATTCCTAAATATGACCATCGAACATACATTACATAGAATATTAGAAGTTTTATGTTATCTCCTCTCGTTATCCATAAATCTGTAATAATAAATAAAAATATAGTTGGAATCAAATATGTAGAAAACACTTCCATCATGGTGTCATGCAAAACTTCTTTACTACAATGCGTACCGCAAAAATCAACTACAATATATATTATAATTGCAACAAATACCAAACCTAACAAAATATTTATATTTCTTAACAAACTTGTATATTTACCTTTTACATACTCTTTTTTAGCCTCTATTTCATTTTTAACATGCTTATTAAACATCCTTATCATTATAAACAAAGAATATAGTGTTATTATAACAATGGCCACTTGAATTATCACACATATAACTTCTGCTATATTGCATTTAGTTACAGAAGTCGTATAATTAAACCTAGCATTTATCACATCTTTTTTAACATATCCAAGCCTAATTAATGTATTTCCAAACTTAAATATATAAGGAATATTATCTCCAAAAATTGCTGTCTTTAAATCAAAATCAGAAAAGCCTATAAGCATACATGCGACCACACCATTAATCACTGTTAGTACTAATGCTATCCATTTTTTACTAACTTTCAATGTCAAGTATGAAATGGCTATTAATGTAAATCCATGACCTAATGATACTTTTACAAGATAAAATCCAAGAGCTATATCATCTTGAGGATAATTATCTGTACTATATGAAAATAAATATACAGCTCCATACAAAAGTAATACTATAATAAGCATATACTCTAAAACTTTAAAATGCTTTTTCATATTCTAAATCCTTCTTCTTTCTATGGACAGAATATATTCCATTAATAAACACTATCATTGCTGTAATGCTTACTAAACCAACGTATATCCATGCTAATACTACATAATCTGTTCTCACTAAAAAATCTGCAATTCCCCAATATGCCCAATATGCATAAATTAGGTAAAACGCTATAAGCTTTATATTTTCTCCTCTTTTTATCCACTTATCTGATATAATAAATAGGACTATAGTTGGAATTAAATATGCAGAAAATACATTAACCATTGAATCAAAGCGAACTTCTTTACTACTTTGTGTGCTATATAAATCATTTACAATATATATCATGAAAGCAATAAATATCACACCTAATAGTATATTAACAATTCTTAAAGAGTACTTATATTTACTTTTTTTAAATTCTTCTCTTTCTTCTATTTCTTTTTTTGCATACTTAGTAAACATCAATATTAGCATTACTAGCGAATATAATACTGCTATAACCATTGTTACTTGAAGTATAACACATAGTACCTCTGCTAAATTGCATTTAGTTATAGAACTCATATCATTAAACGTTGGACTCTTTGCATCTTTCCTTATATTTCCATATCTAATTAATGTATTTGGAAATATATATTTAATTGAGAAGTCATTCCCAAAAATTTCAGCTATTAAGTCAAAACTTGAAAAACCTATAATCATGCATGATACTATGCCATTAATTATCGTTAGAATTAATGGTATCCACCTCTTCCCAAACCTTAAGGCTGCATACGAAATAGTCATCAAAGCAAACCCATGACCTAATGATACTCTTACAAGATAAAATCCAAATTCTATATCATCTTGAATATAGTTACCTCTTCCGTGTGAAAGCAAATATACAATACCATATAAAAATAATATAGCAATAATCACATACTCTAAAACTCTAAAATGTTTTTTCATTTTTTCTAATTCTTCCTCTATCACGGATTGAATATATAATTTTAAAAAACACCGTCATTGTCGTAACATCTACCAATATAGCATATATCCATGCCAAATCTACATGATTTTCACCTGGTATAAAATATGTTATTCCAAAATACGCCCAAAAACTGTATACTATATAAAATATCAGAGGTTTTATATATTCTCTTCTTTTTATCCATTCATCTGTAATTTTAAGCAATAATATAGCAGGAATCAAATATGCAAAAAATAAATCAATTATTGCATTATATAAAGCATCTTCTCTACTCTGTGCACCATAAAAATCGCTCGTAAGATATATCATAGTAGCACTTAATATCACACCCAATAAAATATTTATCACTCTTAATACACTTACATATCTATCTTTTTCATATTCCTTTTTTGTCTCTATTTCGTTTCTAAAATTTTTAGTTAACATCATTATTAAAATAAACAAAGAATATAACACTATTATAACAATAGCTACTTGAATTATAATGCATAATACTTCTGCTATATTACATCTGGTCACAGAATTCAAGTCATCAAACATAGCACTTTCTGCATTTCTTTTTGTATTTCTTAGATTAATCAATGTATTTGCAACTAAGTACTTATTAGAAAAATTATCGACTAAAATAGTTGTTTCTAAATTAAAAATAGAAAAACCAATAAATATACATGCAACTATACTATTAATAATTGTTAGTACTAATGATATCCATTTTTTACCAACCCTCAAAACAATATATGAAATTGCTATTAATGCGACTCCCTGACCTAAAGATATTCGTACAAAGTAAAATCCAAGTTCTATACCATCATCCATATAATTACCTGTTCCATGAGAAATTAAATATATCATACCATACAAAAGCAAAGCTATAATAAGCATATACTCTAAAATTTTTAAATGCTTTTTCACGTTATAATCCCTCCATTATTTAAATATAAAAGTATTCGTAAATCCGCATATTTTCCCTATAACATAATCAGGGAAACCAATACCATCTGTATTATTCCTATATTTATCTCCACATGATTCAAACAACATATATGTGTAGCTTCCATTAACAACCACCTCCTCAATCATACAGGGCATTACCATTGTCTTTTTTACTGATACACTTCCACTCAGAACGCTTGTTTCTGTTCTATATATATATACCATTGAATCATTTCCTCTTCCCCATGATGTTGATATAAGTATATATATGTAATTACCAATTTTTTGTATAACTGCACCCTGTGCTTTCTCTGGTAATGATGATATTGTCATTATCGAATTCATAGTTTTGCTTGCCGTTACAACTGGATTATATAACTTTAACGATCCTGTTTTATCTTTATAAAAATCTCCAATACATAAATATCCTGAATATGTTGTACAATAATCAATCCTTGTCATATCATTTACTACTTGTTTCCCATGTGTATAGCTTGTTAAATCAATACTTTTAACACTTGGATTTTGCAAGACATATGTAATAGCATAATTTATTTCCGAAAAATTATAGTAATAAATATTTTTAGAATCTTTCTCTCCTACTATCCATAAATAACCTCCTGCATATGTGATTCCTCCTGCATGCACTACCTCTTGCATTACTAATGTAGTAATATATTTTCCAGTGGATGAATCAACTACATATATTACGGAACGATGCCTTTCCTTTGCAGCACACTCACAATATGCTGTCATAAAAAACATACCATTATAATATGTTATTCCTTGTGGGATCATTCCATCACAATTTTCACCCTTTACATTTGTCGACTTCATTCCTGGAAGATTAAATGATGTTTTTATATTTGAATTAAAATAGTAACTACTAGAATTTATTCCTCTTGTAATATTAAACGGTACTCCATTTAGTTTACTCATATCGCCTACTAAATCTGTTCCTGTTGCACCTCCCATATAAACAACGCCCTTTGGGGCTGTGAGAGAAGTCATTAATCTCATCTCACTTGTATTTGCTTTAGTATCGCTACCAGCAAATTGATAACCAATAGAATTATCACTAACAAATTCATTACTTATACACTCATCACTAATATATTCATCACTTGGAAGGTTTATTTCAATACTTTCAAAAGCTGATTCTATTTGATCAATATCAATATTTTCTTCATCATACTCTTCTGCATAATTTGCAAATTCACCATCTTCTAAAAAGCCACTATTACTATCGTAGATATCATTACTATTTACAATAGCAATTGTATTTGCTAAAACATTTACTGATAATATGTAACAAAACGACGTTACCATCAACACTACACTAATTCCTTTTTTCAACATAATTTTCTCCTCTTTGCGTTGCGGTTTATTGTCTCTCGATATTAACTAATATCGTTTTTCGTGATCACTTATTCTTTTTATAACATCTTCTTTCAAAATAATCAATAGTTTCTTAACAACTTTTCCCCAACGGTGCGGATTCCGACCCCAACGGAAAGTAAAAAAAAGATTCGACTAAAGTCGAACTTTAAAAGAATAATAGATTCAGCTAAAGCTGAACTATAAACTAATTCTTGCCGGAACAATTTTGAGGAG
>JAVBUL010000070.1:0-3901 GCA_031555415.1 Lachnospiraceae bacterium
GTCTGTAATTCATATCCTTCCGAGCCTTCTAAATAATACTCTACCTGATAGGTTGATTCCGTTGGAATACCATTTGGATAATATTCATTTGCAATTGCCACACTATGTACGGTATGATTTGCTTTTGATTCACTTACTGCAGACGTAAAACCAAAATATACCGTCTCAGAGCCAAGTACATCTTCCAAATCAGCATTCATAGGAAATGTATATGTTATGTTATAATCCGACGGTCTCACTGCCGTTTTGTAATCTCCCAGTGCTATACGAACCTGTAACTTATGTATGCCTTCTCCATCGTATTCCACCCAAACAGTAAACAATCTATTGTTTACTGCATTTTTTACATCTGCCGGTGTTGAATCATCTGTATAATCTGTGAATCTCCGACTTGGATTTTGTATATCTGCTGGATTTTCTGCCCCTGTAATATCTGTAATATTGGAATCCAAGTACAGGTATTTATTACTTCCATCAACTGCAATCGGATTGTTGCCTTCAAGATAATAAATCGCTCTATGACTTAATGGATTCCCATTAACTGAAAGACCGATATGGTCAAATCTTTGATATTTATTTGCTACTATACCTATATAGGGTTTGGATGATAATACTCCCAGGTTATATCCAGTATAGTTACCATTATCATAATTATATATCTGATTATCAAATCCCCAATTTGTATAACCTGCTCCATCTTCCGCCGAATAGTATCCACCGTTAAAGAAAGAATCTAATTCTATTGAAATACTGTTATTAATATTTTCATATCCCATACCGCCTCCCGCTTTCCCAACCGGATTACTACTTGGCTGGATAACAAAAGCAATACCTTCCCCACCAGGCTCTCTTGTGTTTATTCCGTCATCATCTACGATTGCATTTGGCATTGAAATCGTGAATTTTGCAGAAAATGAGCAACCACTGTTTAATCTAATACCATTCTTTAAAAATGCCGTACCTGAGCGATATCCACTTGCAAAATCATGGTCATCTCCTGCTTTCGTCTCTACACCATCAATCAAGCGAATTACATCCTCGTTGTTCCCACTATATTTATTTGATTTAATACCAGTTTTATATTCAGATGGTGCACTGGCGTAATTTAATCCATATCCATCACGATATGCCCCATTAAAATTCCAGCTTGCTTCATTAAAATCAATTCCCGTTCCTGTTCCTTGTGCAAAGATAATCGGTGCCTCCTCCTCTGCCGCATATACAGTATCATTTTTAATTTTTAAATGTGTTGATGTTGAAGATACTATCATCACTGCGATAAGTATTAAACTAATAATTCTTTTTTTCATTAAGTTTATCCTCCCTTCCCTTTCCAATGGCAAAATTCCGCACATTTTAATACATATTTCAAAGTATACCATACTAAAAAAATCTTACAATATTCTAATCAATAGTTTTCACGTTGTTTTCTTAACTTATTACGCCAAAAAGATTCGCCTAGTTATTTTTACCTTAACAATTTTGAGCAGTTTCCTATTAACAAAAAATGGAAGCCACTTTGTGACTCCCATTTTTACATCAAAACTAATTAAACCTCGTTTTGTACTTTTCTTAAAAGAATAATACCAATGCTTCCGCTAAAACCAATTATATACAACCAAATCATTGCTTTATCACCTGTTTGTGGACTACTTTCTTCTGTAGTTCCTTCTTTACTAACTGTTAATGTAAATGTTTGTAATACATTTACTGAAAAATCATTTGCTACTTTTACTTTGAATATATAAGTACCAACAGCTACTGTATCATCAATCGTTATAATACCACTATTAAAATCAATACTCACTCCATCTGGTTCATCTGTTAGCTCAAAATGTGGTTTTGGAAATCCGGTTGCTATTACAGCAAAAGTGCTTTTTGTTCCATATATAACGCTTATAGCTGCATTAGAAGTAATCACCGGTGCCTCAACAAGTGTTGCTGTATTTACTTTTACGTCACTACTATTTATGCTTATAACAATATCAGCGATATATTTTATTTCATCTACTGTAATGCTCACATTATTATAAGTTTCCGTCAACCATAAATATAATTGTCCTTCTTCATTTGTTATTAGGTCATTCACACCATAACTATCCAGACCTGCTATACCTACTTTTTTATTTGCATTTACTGTACCCAAGTCTAAAATAGTTGCACAAAGTGCTTTTTCACCCGTACCATCTTTTGGAGTCTGCTTACTTATTTTAGCCTGAATAGAACCTCCTGTAATCTTTATATATACATTTTCTCCATTTATTCCGGATCCAATACCGTTTCCACCATCCTTTTCAGTTGCAAATACTGTTCCGCCATTTATAGTGATGTTTCCACCATATGCACCTGAACCACAGCCAATTCCTACAGCTCCTTCACCGGTTGCAGTTATAGCACCGCCATTAATGATAATCGTTTCACATTTACCACCTGCTCCACCACCGATTCCGGCTGCACCTGCCCCAGCTATTGCCTTTACGATACCTCCGTTAATGGTAACATTTCCACTTTTTCCAATAGGTCCACCTCCAATTCCTGCTCCGTAATAACCACCCGTTGCTGTCACATCACCTCCATTAATAGTGGCTTCTCCACCCGAACCATAATATCCTCCACCGATTCCAGCTGCATTGACACCTCCATTTGCTACTATCGTTCCGCCATTTATAGTGATACTACCACTATCTAAACTACCGCCGATTCCAGCTGCTCTATCGCCTCCGGTTGCTATAAGCTTACCAGGACCTTCCAACAAAATCTTTGAGTCCTCATCTACTTCAATTCCTGAACAAACTATTGAACTTACCAAGTTATTTTCTTCATTAAATATGAGTTTCAATTCCCCACCATTTTTAACCCAAATTGCACTCTCTTGACTCACATCATCTACCTCAATATTTAGGTTACTTATTGTAATATTTGCCTTAATACCATTAACAGTGATAGTATTTTCGGATATTGCAGTTCCTCCTGCAATTATAATTTCTGTACTTGGATTTACATTATCCTTCTTAACCACCCCGTCCTGTGTTATTTTTATTGTTCCATTTGTACTGCCCGCCTCAACGTCAATGGAGCCATCATAAATACTAAGATTTATGTTGTCTGCAGCTTTTGCATTAAAGCTTCCCATAACCACATACAACCATAATCCTACTCCTATGATTAGTAAGCGCATATACTTTTGTTTCTTTTTGATTGACATAATAATTTTCCTCCTTATTGTTTTAATATTTCAGTTATTAATAATATACAAAATCAAGCGTAACAAAAGTGTAACTCCAAAATCAAAAAAACTATAGAAATTCATTGAAATTAATTAGCAATTTTTGTATGATAAAAGATATAGTATAGAAAGGCGGCAACAATATGATTAGATGGGGTATTTTAGCAACAGGAACAATCGCGCATAAATTTGCAGAAACACTTATAAAAATGGGCAAAGAAACGAAACTTACAGCTTGTGCATCAAGAAATTTAGAAACTGCAAAAGATTTTGCAAATCAGTATCATATTCAAAAATATTACGGTTCGTATTTGGAACTTGTACAAGATACAGAGGTTGATATTGTTTATATAGCAACACCTAATAGTATGCATTTTGACAACATTAAGATGTGTATTGAAGCAGGTAAGCATGTACTATGCGAAAAACCAATGACACTAAATGTAAACGAAGCAAAGATTTTATTTGAACTATCAAAACAAAAGAATGTCTTTCTAATGGAAGCTTTTTGGATTCAAATGTTGCCACTATATGATATAGTTAAACCATTATTGGAATCTGGTGAACTCGGTGAAATTAAGCATTTGTCAGCAGTTTTTGGTTTCTTTACTGAAGGAGCTAAAAAGGCAAGAAAATTTGAAGATGAGTTCGGTGGTGGTACACTGCTTGAGATTG
>JAVBUL010000033.1:0-11979 GCA_031555415.1 Lachnospiraceae bacterium
ATTACTAAAATGATCCATTACTTTTTCTGTATACATAGCTTATTTTCCTTCTTTCTTTACAAAGTCCTCATAAAGCGGTGACATACTTCTTAGTCTGTCTATAACATTTTTAATATTATCTAATACATAATCCATATCTTCCTTTGTAGTATCCTCTGATAATGTAAGCCTTAATGAACCATGAGCTATCTCATGAGGAAGACCTATTGCCAAAAGAACATGGGATGGGTCAAGTGAACCTGATGTACATGCTGAGCCACTTGATGCACAAATACCCTTCATATCAAGCATTATAAGAAGCGATTCTCCTTCAATAAACCTAAAGCAAACATTTATGTTGTTTGGTAAACGTTTCACTCTATCACCATTCAATCTCACATAATCCACTTCGCTTAATACTCTATCAATAAAATAATCTCTTACTTCTATCTCTTTTTTTATTCTTTCATCCATTGAATCAAGCGCAATTTCCACAGCCTTTCCCATACCTACAATACCTGGTACATTGTGTGTTCCTGCTCTTCGACTTCTCTCCTGCGCACCCCCGTGAATAAATGAACCCATCTTTATACCTTTTCTAATGTACAAAAATCCTATTCCCTTTGGTCCGCCAAACTTATGACCACTTGCACTAAGTAAATCAATATTATCTTTATCTACATTAATAGGTATATGACCATATGCTTGAACTGCATCCGTATGAAAGAATACATTATTTTCTCTTGCTATAGCGCCTATTTCACTAATAGGCTGAATCGTACCGATTTCATTGTTTGCATACATAATAGAAATAAGTATTGTTTCACTTTTAATAGATGATTTTAACTGCTCCAAATCTACAATTCCATTTTCATCCACATCTAAATAAGTAACCTCAAAGCCATGCTTTTCTAAATATTCGCAAGTATGAAGAATCGCATGATGTTCTATCTTGCTCGTTATTATATGTTTTCCTTTTTCGCTGTAAGCTTCAGCCAATGCTTTTAGAGCCCAGTTATCCGACTCACTTCCGCCACCGGTAAAATAAATCTCATTTGATTTTGCACCTAATGATTTAGCTATAATTTCTCTTGCATCCTCTATTACTTTTTTACTTTTAGATGCGAATTCATATATACTTGCCGCATTACCGTACTGCTCTAAAAAATATGGCTTCATTGCCTCAAAAACTTCTGGTAATGTCGCAGTTGTTGCTGCATTATCTAAGTAAATCATACTTCCTCCTATACTGGTCACATTTATATTACATAATCGTCTGATTTGTTATAATGCCAGTCTATCATATCTTGTAATGTTGTATTATCTACCACATTTTTTATAGCACTATCTAATTTTTCCCATAATCCAAGAGTAATACAATCTTCCTTTCTTGGACATTGGTTAACATCGTCTTCAAGACAAGCCACTGGAGAAAGTTTTCCCTCTGTAACTCTTAATATACTTCCTACTGTATAATCTCCTATCTTTTTTGTAAGCCTGTAACCACCTTGTGGCCCTCGAAGACTCTTTACAAATCCTGCTTTTACAAGTACTGCGATAATCTGCTCTAAGTACTTATCAGATATGTCTTGTCTTTGTGCTATATCTTTTACTCTAATAGGTTCATCTTTTTCATTCAATGCTATATCAATCATTAATCTTAATGCATATCTTCCTCTTGTTGATATCATCATAATTTATTTACTCCTTTATTTTGCCAGTTCTAGCATTTTTACTAATGGTGCATTAGCTTTTACTCTTAAACTTTCCTCAACTTCGACCTCTGGTGACATATTTTCAAGTGCCTTTAACACCTTTTCAAGAGATATCTTCTTCATATTTGGACAAAACTGTCTGTGCCCTACAGAATAAAACTTCTTTTCTGGATTTTTGCACTGTAACTCATAAAAAATCCCCATTTCAGTACATATGATAAATATATTATTCTCACTTTTTGTCGCATAATCAATTATTTCTGATGTACTTCCTATAAAATCCGATACTTCTAAGACATCACTGGTACACTCAGGGTGAGTAAGTACTAAAGCATTTGGATGAAGCTCCTTCGCTTTCAATACATTTTCTACTGTTATGCTTTTATGAACATGGCAAAACCCATCATTAAAAATAAACTCCTTGTTTGGTAGCTGACTTGCTATGTATCTTCCTAAATTATTGTCCGGAATAAAAAATATATACTTATTAGGCAATGCGTCAACTACTCTTTGTGCATTTGAAGATGTAACACAAACATCTGATGCCGCTTTTAACTTAGCTGTTGAATTTACATAACAAACAACTGCTACATCATCATATTTTTCCCTAACCTCTGCTATTTTATCAATATCCGCCATATGTGCCATTGGACAATCTGCATTTTCGTCTGGCATAATAACTGTCTTGCTTGGATTTAATATTTTTGCACTTTCACCCATAAATGACACTCCGCAAAACACTATGGTACTCTGTGGTATCGTAGTAGCCAACTTACTTAAATAATACGAATCACCTACATAATCCGCTATAGCTTGAACCTCTCCATCAACATAATAGTGAGCAAGTATTACTGCATCTTTTTCTTTCTTTAATTCGCTTATTCTCTCAATTATCTTCTTTGTATCTTCCATTTTAATTTAATAGTTTCCTTTCTTTGATACTAACATAAAAATTTGACCACTTCACCTGCTATTATAAGTCCGGCAACCGATGGTACAAACGCAACACTTCCTGGTATCTGTCTTTTCCCTTCTGGAATTTCTTCACTGGAAACATTTGGTGTAATAGGTGTTTCTTCCGAATATACCACCTTAAGTTTTTTTATTCCTCTTGCTTTTAGCTCCTTTCGCATAACTCTTGCAAGCGGACAAACTGAAGTTTTATATATGTCAGAAACTTTAAACATTGATGCTTCTAATTTATTCCCTGCACCCATACTGCTAATAACAGGAACTTGATTTTTATCGCATTCTACAACAATATCTATCTTTGCTGTAACTGTATCTACCGCATCTATTACAAAATCATATTTCGAAAAGTCAAACTCTTCTTTACTTTCTGGTAGATAAAAGCAATTAAACACTTCAACATTTGCGTCAGGATTTATATCCAATATTCGTTCCTTCATCACTTCTGTCTTATATCTACCTATAGACTTATATGTTGCAATAATTTGCCTATTAATGTTCGACTCACTCACTGTATCTTTATCTACTAATGAAATATTATGTATACCACTTCTAGCCAAAGCCTCTGCTACATATCCACCAACTCCAAATATAATAACCTTTGCTTGCTTTAACTTATCCATTCCTTGTTTTCCAAGGAGTAATTCAGTTCTTGAAAATTGTTCTGATATACCTTCCACTTCCTTTCCTACCATTTACTTTCAATTCTATTCCTACTAACTCTATAGGATACGTGATAATTATATTATACTTTACTAAACAAATCAATAGCTTTTTTAAGATTCTAGATATTTTCTAATATAAGAGAATACTTCTGTTTTATTTATCGGTTTTGAAATATGTGCATTCATTCCTATATTCAAGCAATGCTCTATGTCTTCTTTAAATACATTCGCTGTCATTGCTATAATAGGTACTTCATTTCCATTTGCCAAACCACTGTTTCTTATTTTTTTACAAGCTGTATATCCATCCATAATTGGCATTTGAATATCCATAAAAATTAAATCTACATTTTCATGGTTTTCAAAGAAATAATCCACAGCCTCTTTTCCATTTACTGCTTCTACAATTTTAGCTTTCGTTATACTCAAAATATATTTAATTATCTCTTTATTTATTTCATTATCTTCTACAATAAGGAATGTTTTTCCCTCACAATCTGGGACAGTTTCATCTACAATTGTTATCAAATCATTTGCTTTTTGGGCAATTTCAAAGTCTATCTCAATTGCAAATGTACTTCCCTTATTCACTTCACTTTCAACATAAAACTCTCCGCCCATTAGGTCTACTATTTTTTTCGAAATAGTAAGCCCTAATCCTGTTCCTCCAAAACGTCTTGTTATACTATTATCCGCCTGTTGAAATGATTCAAATAACTTTTCTAAACCTTCTTTAGGTATTCCTATTCCTTCGTCAACTGTTGAAATGCGTATTCTTACCTTTTCTTTACTTCTTGATATTTGCTTTGCTTCAAGCTTTATTTTCTTTTCATTATCAGAGAACTTAGCAGCATTTGATAATAGATTTAGAATTATTTGTGAAAGTCTCATCGGATCTGAAATAATAAACTCTGGAATATTTTCATCTATTATCAAATCGATTTGTTGGTTTTTACTTGCGGTTCTTCCATACATTATATTTATTATTTCTGTCAAATGTTTTCTAATATCAAAGGCTTCATAAAATAATTCCATCTTACCTGACTCGATTTTTGACATATCAAGAATATCATTTATTAATCTTAATAAATGCTCCGCTGAAGTATCTGCTCTTTTAAGTGCTTCTGCAACCTCTACATTTTTATTTTCCTCTTTTGCGATATTTAGCATTCCTATTATCGCACTTATAGGAGTTCTTATTTCATGACTCATATTAAATAAAAATCTACTTTTTGCCATATTGGCTTCTTCTGCGATTTCTTTTGCTCTTACTAATTCAGTCTCAAACTCTCTTTGCTCTGTTATATCATGTCCAATCATACCTATGAGAATTTCCTGTGCATATATAGGGAATAGTGTGTATGATACAAGCCTTGATTGTCCATCTTTTTTAACTAATGGTAAATCTATTTGATAACTTTTTTCAAGTGCTGTTGGATACGCAATATTCTTTATGTACTCTGTTCCTTCTTTATCATGTAACAAATCTATACCGCCATTTAATAATTCTTCTTCTATGTAACCTGAAAATTTACATAGTACGGGATTTACATATGTAAGTTTACCACTAAGTGTAGAAACCGCCATAAACTCTGACGATTCTTCTACTATCTTTGACATCTTAGTTAAGTTTTCTTGTGCACTTTGTCTACTTAAATAACTTGCCATTATACTAGATATCGTGATACCAAAATAACTCTCACTTTCTGTCCATGCATGTTCCTTTATACATGTATCAAATGTAAGTAATCCTCCCACCTCTTCATTTATAATTAGTGGTATTATTAAAATAGATTTAATACCAAGTTCCTTGGAATTTGAGCTTATTTCAGGACGTTCCTTAACCAAATTTTTCACAGCACCATATGGTTTCTTTTTCACTACAAATACATCATATAAATAAGTACCTGGTCTAAACTCCCTCTCATAATCCCTTCCAAATTGATATGCTTTAGCCCCTCTCCACTCATACTTGATATCCAGAACAGACTTCTCCTTATCATAAATAGACATTTGAGCACGATCAACGCCCAAAAACTCTCCTGCTATTTTCAATACTTCTTCCAATATCTTCCTTGAATCTTCACTAAAGATAAAATTTTGAGCAATTTTTGTTGTAAGTTTTTGTTGTTTTAGCCTATGCTTTGCATCAATTTCTGCTTTCTTCATAAAGCTTATGTCTATAGAATATCGCATATAAACATTTTTATCACCGGGCCATTTAATTATTCTTTCTGAATTTTCTAGGTACTTATTGAGTTTTTTATTATACTCACTCCACTTTCTTGTATTCTTTGTTTCTACCAGTTTACTCTTTTGACAATTTTTGCATTTTTCTTTATAGCCATGCAATGCTTCATAACAAGGCTTTCCAACAATTTTTTTGACATCTTCTTGATTCATTCCAACTAATTCAAGATACTTTTCATTTACAAATAATAGTTCGTCTGTAATTATATCTGAAACATACATTGGAATCTCTAATCCTTCAATTAAGTTATCCAATGTATCTATCTCTTTTTGTGTTCTAAAAAACTCTTCTGTTGCATCAAAAACTAATCCAGTGGCTGCCACAGGATTCCCATTTTTATCACATTTTATAATTCCATATACTCTTACACATATCTCTTTTCCACTTGGTAATCGTAATCTCCTTACTCTTACCATATGCTTCTCCCCAATTTCATCTATTGTAAAATTTTCTTCTTGTTCAATAGTTTTTTCTTTTAACCATTTATCGAGCTCCATAACTCCATATTCTCTTATATCTCCTAACTCATATATCTCTGCAAATCTTTTATCAAAAGCGATAATATTAGCTAGGTAATTAGATTCCCACAAGCCTGCATAAGTAGCACTTAAAGCAAAATTAAATTTACGCTTTGATTCCATAACTTCTCGTTCTTTTTCCAGCATTTCTTCTGCACTATGTAGATTCTTTTGAATCTCTTGTAAACCTCTATTCTTATTATTTACTTTATATACATATATAATAAGAACTATAAGAATAAAAATTGTTAGCAAAACTAAAACCAACATGAAATAAAACGCTTCCGGATGTTCTTCAAATAAACTTAATGCTTTATTATCCTTCATATTTTAATCTCTCCAATAATCATTTTTTCTTTACTGTGTATTATTTATTTACAATTGCCATTGTAAATGTTCCTTCTTGAATATCAAATCCTTCTTTCTTATAAAAGTCTACTAAATTCTCATTTTCTGCAATTAGAATTAAATATAAGTAATCTTTATACTTTTCCTTTACTTTATGTAATAACATCTTACCAATTCCATAACCTTGATACTCTGGATTAACCAATAAATAATGTAAGTATGCTGTCAGTTCCCCGTCATCAATAACATTTACCAAACCTACTAATTTATTATCATACCATGCGGTAAAAACTGTTTCAGAATTATTTAATGCTTTATAAAGTCTCTCTGGATAATTAGCTGATACCCAGCCCACTGAATCAAATAACTCTTTTAAACTTTCTTCTGTAAATTTCTTTTCTTGTGAATACGTTATATCCATTCTACCTACCCCCACTATTTTATCTTTATAAAATTATACACCTTATTATTAATATTATCTACCCCAAAAAATCTACCTACTAGCAACTATAAAACCGTCAAACCAATCAAAAACAGCAGAAGTGCTGTGCTATCGCAATACTTCTGCTGTTTTTGCATAGTTCGACAAAGTCGAATCTATTTTTTAGTGTTTAAAATGACGCATACCTGTAAATATCATTGCTATACCATATTCATCACATTTCTTAATTGAATCTTCATCTCTTACTGAACCACCTGGTTGAATAATAGCTGTAATTCCTGCTGCATGAGCAGCTTCAACACAATCATCAAATGGGAAGAATGCATCTGAAGCTAAAACTGCTCCCTTTGTAGCATCTTCACTTATCAACTCAGCTGCATGCTCAATAGATTGCTGTGTAGCCCAAACTCTGTTTACCTGTCCTGGTCCAATACCTACTGATTGTTTATTCTTTGCAAGTGCAATACCGTTTGATTTAACAAACTTAACCATCTTCCATGCAAACATTAGGTCTTCCATCTGCTCTTTTGTAGGTTCCACCTTTGTAACTACCTTAAGTTCATCTTCTTCTAAAAGTTTACTGTCAATTGTCTGAACTATAAGACCACCATTTACTTTCTTCAAGTCGTATGCTTCTGCATTTTGTGGAACTTCTATATCCTTAAGTTCAAGCACTCTCACGTTTTTCTTCTTTGATAATATTTCAATTGCTTCATCTGTATATGAAGGAGCTACTATAACTTCCAAGAATACTTTTGACATCTTCTCTGCAAGTACTGCATCAACTTCTCTATTTATAGTTACAATACCACCAAATATAGATACCTTATCAGCTTCGTATGCCTTGTCCCAAGCTGTATTTATATCATCTGCTGAACCAACACCACATGGATTTCCATGCTTACATGCTACTACAGTAGGCTCTGTATATTCTTTTAATAATTCAAGTGCACCATTTGTATCGTTTATATTATTAAATGACAATTCCTTACCATTTAATTGTTTAGCATCTACTAATGAACCTTTCATCTTACCAATTTCACGATAGAAAGCTGCTTTTTGATGCGGATTTTCACCATATCTCATATCTTGAACCTTTTCAAATGTCATTGTCAATGTTTCCGGAAGGTAAAAATCATTTCTTTCTTTCTTCAAGTAATTTGCAATCATAGTATCGTAGTTTGATGTATGCATAAATACTTTTTGCATTAAATAAAACTTTGTATCTAATGAAACTGTTCCATCGCCTTTAAGTTCTGCTAATACTTTTTCATAATCTCTTGGGTCTACAACTACTGCTACATCCTGATAATTTTTTGCCGCAGAACGTAACATTGTTGGTCCACCTATATCAATGTTCTCTACTGCTTCTCCTCTTGTAACATCATCTTTTAATATAGTAGCTTTAAAAGGATATAGGTTAACAATAACCATATCTATTGTATCTACGCCTAATTCCTCTATTTGTTTCATATGTTCAGGATTTGAACGCATTGCCAAAAGTCCTGCATGTACCTTTGGATGAAGTGTTTTTACTCTTCCGTCTAAACACTCTGGAAAACCTGTTATTTCTGAAATTTCAATCGCATCAACACCGTTGTCTTTTAAGCTCTTATATGTTCCTCCTGTTGATATGATTTCAACGCCAAGTCCTACAAGTTCTTTAGCTAATTCTACAATTCCTGTTTTGTCTGATACACTTATTAATGCTCTCATTTTTCCTCCATTCTGTCATATATATGACACTGTGTTTACAATAAAATACTATACAAAAAACCACCTAAGCATTTGCCAATAGTGGTAAATGCCCAGGCGGTCGGCAAAATGGAATATTCTAATTCCATAAATATGTTGTACTCCCTACAGGTTTATCCTGCATTATCCGCCAGTCGTACAACTGATAAAATTATTATATAATAAATAATTTAGTTTTTCAACCCTAAAAATTGTCTTTCAAAATCTTTATATGGCATAGGTTTTCCATAATAGTAGCCTTGTATCATAGAAACATTCATTTTTCTTAATGTCTTTAGTTGGTCTTTCTTTTCAACACCTTCTACACATACTTTAACATTAAGTTGGTCTGACAACTCCGTTATAAGCTTAACAAAGGTCTTCGAATAATCATCATCAACAATATCTGTTACAAATGATTTATCTACCTTAATAATATCAAAACTCATTTGCTTTATATAATTAAGTGAAGAATAACCTGTTCCAAAATCATCTAATGCAATTAATACTCCTAGCTTTTTTAGTTCAGACAAAACTATTTTCATTCTATTAACATCATTTATTGCCAGCGATTCTGTAACTTCCAAAACTAAATTTTGAGGTTTAATGCCTGTTTCTAATACTATTCTCCTTATATTATCAACTATATTATTTTGCATTAGCTGCACTATTGATAGATTTACATTTATATGTGCATCTACCCCCATATCACTCCAACGCTTATTTATGCGACATGCTTTCTTTAAAAAATGGTCACCTATTGGATTTATTAACCCTAAATGCTCTGCTAACGGAACAAACTCTCCCGGACCCAAAAATCCAAGGTTATCACTATTCCATCTTATAAGAGCCTCACCACCTATGCACTCTTCACTCAACACACCATATATAGGTTGTATAAATACCTGAAATTCATCACATCCCAATGCAACTGCTGAACGCATATTTTTCTCAATATCAAGACGCTTTATAACTGTACCTTCATCTTGAGCATTATAATATACCATTCTGTTTTTTCCCAATTTTTTTGCATCATACATTGCAATATCAGCTTTTTTTATAAGTTCATTTACATCTGTGCCGTCTTCCGGAAAAACAACAATACCCATACTCATAGTACAATAATATTCTGTATTTCCTAAATACCATGGCTTATTAAAAAGCTCTTTAATAGATGTTAAAACTCTATCAGCCATATAACACATATCTGACTCAAGAAGTATAACAAACTCATCTCCACCCATTCTATAACAATTATTTTCTATACCCTTTATTTGCTGTAATCCTAACGATACCATCTTTAAAAGCATATCGCCATATTGATGACCTAGTCCATCATTTATATGCTTAAAATCATCTAAATCAAGGAACATTACCATGCCTTCTTTTGATTCTGCAATAGCCTTTTCAATGTTTTCTGTTATATCTGCCTCACATCTCATTCTATTATATAAGCCTGTAAGAAAATCATTATTAGCCTGAAATTCTATTCTCTTTTCATATTTTTTCTTTTCTGTTATATCTGTAACAATACAAAGTGAAACACTTCTACCATCAACCCATGTAATATCTACATTTTTAATGGTATACCATGCATTAGTTTTTATATCATATGTTTCCCTATATGAACTACTCTTAGACATATGCGGACACTCTGTACACATCGATTGATCTTCACAACCTATGTGTAAATCATAACATCTACTTCCTACTTGACTTCCGCCAAAAACCCTATTCATGTATTCATTACAAAATAGTATCTCTTTTGTATTTTTATCAATTACATAAAGACCGCTTCCCACATTATCAAGCACATCATTAAGTGCATTATAAGAACTTGCAAGAGAATTTTGTGTTATTCTTTTTGATAGAATACTCTGTATCAGTCGGCATACATCTGCCATAAATGAAATAACCTGTACATCCCAAACCATTTCGACTGAATCCGAAAGTACAAGCAAATACATCGCGGCTCTATTATTTAATGAAATTGCTCTTTCAATCATGCTTGTAAAGCCGACCCTCTTCAAAGCTTCATCGTATCTAGACACTTCACCTGTTGATATGATTTCCATTTGCCTAAGCTGTGTTTCACTATCTGTTGAGACAATTTCTAAGAGTTCTTCCCATTTTGTTTGATTTTCTATATCCTTTGCATAACTTCCTACAGTTATATATTTTTCTTGCTCTGGAACATATTTGCAAATCCCAACTAATGGAACTTCCAAATACGCTGCCACAACCTCTGATATCGTTTCAATAATTTCATCAATACTATGCTCATCTTCCAAAAGCTGTACTATTGATGTTATTGCTTCATTTCGACGTAATTCTTCCTGTACTTCGTTCAATAAGACTTTGTAGTCCTTATCATCTACAGCATTTTTCAAAGAAGTGTCTTTACTCATCTTTTCTCCCATCCTACAATATTTTTTACCTTAATAATATTTTAACATATTATTCATATTGACACAACCACAAAAAATCTTCGTCTAGCAACGAAGATTTTTTGAACATTATATATACATTTTTTAACTATTACTAGGCATCTACACTATAGTTTGGTGCTTCTTTTGTAATTTGTATATCATGTGGATGACTTTCTTTAAGTGATGCAGCTGTAATCTTAACAAACTTTGCTGTCTCCTTAAGTGTATTAATATCACCAGCTCCACAATAACCCATACCGGCACGTAAACCACCCATAAGCTGGAATACAGTATCTTCTACTGTTCCCTTATAAGCAACACGTCCTTCTACACCTTCTGGAACAAGCTTCTTTGCATCTGTCTGGAAATAACGATCTTTACTTCCATTTTCCATAGCTGCGATAGAACCCATTCCTCTATAAACCTTATATTTTCTTCCTTGATATAATTCAAATGTTCCAGGACTTTCATCACATCCTGCAAAAATACTACCCATCATACATACATTTGCACCTGCTGCGATAGCCTTTGTCATATCACCAGAGAACTTAATACCTCCATCTGCGATAATAGGTATATTATACTCTCTTGCCACTTCATAAGCATCCATAACGGCTGTTACCTGTGGAACACCGATACCAGCTACAATTCTTGTTGTACAAATAGAACCTGGTCCGATACCAATCTTTACTGCATCTGCTCCTGCCTCTATTAAGGCTTTAGTAGCTTCACCTGTAGCTACATTTCCTGCAATAATCTGTAACTTTGGATATTTTGCCTTTATCATACGAACGGTATCCATAACATTCTTTGAATGACCATGAGCTGAGTCAAGCACTACTACGTCTACATGAACATTTACAAGTGCATCTACTCTTTCCATAATATTTCTTGTAATACCAATAGCAGCACCACATAATAATCTTCCC
>JAVBUL010000024.1:0-6303 GCA_031555415.1 Lachnospiraceae bacterium
GGTATGAATAATGCTTTTGACATATTAGAATTGGTCATTAATATAACGTCTATTCTTGTGATTTTGATGACACAGGTATGGTGGGTTGGTCTTGCAATACTTGCTGTAGCAATTCCGCTTATAATGATTGCACTAAAGGGCGGAAGAAAGATATATGAGTCAAGAAGAGAAGTTCGTAAGAACTTTAGAAGAAGTACATATTATCATGAAGTTCTTTCAAAACGTGATTTTGTTGAGGAACGTTCTTTGTTTGGATATTCAGGTGATGTAAATGATAAATGGTATGAGCAGTTTGAGATTGCACGTAAACATCAATTAAAGGTAGCGATTCAAAGAGAGCTTAAGACTAAATTATCAAGTTTATCTACACTTGTTATATCTGTAGTAATAGCAGCAGTGCTTTTAGTTATGGCAGCTAATGGAAAAATGAGTGATGGTATGTTTATAGGTCTTGCAGGAGCAACATTTAGTATGGTCAATATGATGTCATGGAGACTTTCATATGTTGCCAGAACATTTGCAGAAAAGCAGGAGTACTTAAAAGACCTTACGAAATTTATGGCATTATCAGAACGTGACGGGGCACTGGAGCTTCCGGTTAGTCCTTATGATATCACATTTGACAGTGTTGAATTTAGAAATGTTTCATTTAAATATCCTGAAACAGATAAGTATATACTTAAAGATTTTAACTTAAAGCTTGAGAAAAATCTTCATTATGCTTTTGTTGGAATAAATGGTGCGGGAAAAACAACTATCACTAAATTACTTACAGGAATGTATGATGAATATGAAGGAGATATCCTTATTAATGATAAAAACATTAAGGAATATTCTCTTGGACAACTAAAAGGACTCTTTGCAGTAGTATATCAGGATTTTGCAAGATATCAGGTTACAGCCGGTGATAATATAATGCTTGGAAACATTCTAAAGCTTGAAGAAAGAGATGATAAGCTTAAAGAAAAATCGCTTAATCAGATGTCAACAGAAGAAGAAGCTAAAATGTCAGGAATAGAGAAATACGATACAGAAAATATAAATGACATACTAAATGAAATTGATTTATTAACAGCAATTAAAGAGCTTCCTAAGAATCTTGATACATATCTTGGTAAGGTAACAGAAGGGGGAGTGGACTTATCAGGTGGACAGTGGCAGAGAGTTGCGGTAGCAAGAGCGTTATATAATCCTGCCCATGTAAGAATCCTTGATGAACCAACAGCGGCACTTGACCCGGTTGCTGAAAGTAATATTTATAATATGTTTGGCAGAATAAGCACAGGAAAGACAACCATATTTATTACACATAGACTTGGTGCGGCAAAGTTAGCAGATGAGATTATTGTTGTTGATGAAGGAAAAGTAGCTGAAAAAGGAAATCATAATAAGCTTATAGAGCTTGGTGGTATATATGCCTCTATGTTTGAGAGTCAGAAGAGCTGGTATCAGACAGAGAAAGGGGGTGCTGTAAATGCCTAAGCAAAAAAAGGTTAAGAGGGAAAGAAAAAACTTACTAAAGGTTATTAAAATAATGACTCCTATGTGCTGGAGATTAGCACCTGGATTATGGATAACAGTACTATTAACAGATTGTATAGTATCAATTCTTTCAGTTGCAACAGTTTGGCTTCAAAAAAGATTTTTTGATAGTGTAGTGGGAGTAATAGAAGGCGATGTAATTATAAAGGCAGCAGTTTTGTGTCTAATAGGCTTAGGAATAGGAAAGCTCTTGGAGGAAATAATAAGGTCACTATCTAACTTTATGCCAGATGTATTTTCTGGATATATGAATGGAAAATTAACATATGAATTACATGAAAAAGTAGCAAAGCTTCATCCTATATATTTTGAGGATACAAAAACCCTTGATTATATTAATAAGGCTACAGTAGGAGCACAAAATGCAGTAAGTTTTATGTGCAATTTCGGTTTTATATTAACATATTATGGATTTTATATTATTGCAATGACATTTTACTTATTTACTCTTGATAAAATACTTGCATTTGCAATGTTGTTTTTGTTTATACCGAATGCATTATCTCAAGCACTTAGAATGCGTGTGTTTGAAGAAGCAGAAGATATGTCAGCACCACTTAGAAGACAATACGACTATTACGAAGAATGTATGGTAAGTAGAGAGTATTATAAAGAGACAAGACTTTTAGGTGCATTTGGATATTTTAAAAGATTATATTTAGAAGCATTAGAAAAGCTTCAGGTAATTAAATATAAGGCTCAGTTTAAAACAGGATGGTTAGACTTTTATATGAGTTTATTTTCGATTGCAGGATATGCAGGAGTATTAGCATTACTTATTAGGTCACTATTTGTAGGAAACATAACAGTTGGCGCATTTGCGGCGGTATATGCTTCACTCAGTCAGATATTTTATACGATTCAAAGTATGATGAGATATTCTATAGGAAGTATGTCGAGTGATTATGGAACTATAAATAACTATCTGAATTTCTTGGAGCTGCCAGAAGATGATGGGGACGAATATGAATGTGACGGGGTAGTAAGTATTGACCTTGAGAATATTTCATTTGCATATCCATGTGAAGCAGGAGAGGTTGAAGCAGTAGCTGATAGAGTATATAAACATGATCATTATGGACATCTTCTTGATACAGATTTATTAAAAGATGTAGAAGAGGAAAAACATGAAACAAAAGATGTTGTAAAAAATGCTACACTTCATATAAATGCTGGTGAAACTATTGCTATTGTAGGTGAAAATGGTTCTGGAAAATCCACTATTATAAGACTTATTACAGGATTATATAAGCCAAGAGAAGGAACAGTAAAATATAACGATAAGGATATAAGTAAATTTAAATATTCAGATTTGTTTAGTAAAACTTCGGCAGTTTTTCAAAAGTATCAAAGATATCAGATGACACTTGGAGAAAACATTAAAATCAGTAGTGTGGATGACGATGCAAGAAAAGAAGAGGTGGATGATATCTGTGATATGGCAGGAGTGGCAGTTAACTCTGATAATTACCCTGATGGATATGATACAGTGCTTTCAAGAGAATTTGAAGGTGTGGATTTGTCAGGTGGTCAGTGGCAGAGAGTTGCTATTGCAAGAGCATTTTACAGAAGCCACGGAATAATAGTACTTGATGAGCCAACATCTGCTATTGACCCATATGAGGAAACGAGAATCTATAATCAATTTGCAGAGATATCAAAGGATAAGACATCTATCATAGTTACACATAGATTAGGTTCTGTAAAGCTAGCTGATAGAATTGTAGTTATGAAGGATGGAGAAATAGTAGAAGTGGGAACTCACGATGAGTTGTTAGAAAATTGTAAAGAGTACGCTAGATTGTACAAAGCACAAGAACAGTGGTATGAATAGAAATGCATTGAAAATGTTATAAATTATGATACAATATGTATATAAATAATAAAAAGTAAACGGGAGGTTATATACATGGAAAATAGGGAGATTAAGATTCCTTCAAAGAGGAATAGTCAAATCAACTTAAGGGTAATACCGGGACATTTTGCAACGAATCATTCACATGTAAATTACTTTATTGACATCTCTATGTTGAAGGCAAGGCAAAATGAAGCACAAGCAGTGGCAAAATCAATGGTTTTAGAGTATGTATTTAATACAGTGGTTGATACGATTGTGTGTATGGATGGCTGTGAAGTTGTAGGAGCATATCTTGCAGAGGAATTAACAGCGGCAGGCTTTATGTCAAGAAATGCACATAAAACCATGTACATTGTTTCACCAGAATATAGTACCAGTGGGCAGATTATTTTTAGAGATAATATGCAAAAAGCAATTAAGGGAAAAAATGTGATTTTATTACTTGCAACAGCATCAACTGGTAAAACGATAAAAACTAGTATAGAATGTATAAATTACTATGGTGGAATCATTCAGGGTATATCAACAATTTTTAGTGCTGTTGATGAAGTTGACGGATATAAAGTGGATTCGATTTTTGCGCCTAAGGATGTAGAAGGTTATTCAAACTTTAAGCAGGCGGAGTGCCCTTACTGTAAGCAAGGTCAAAAGGTAGAAGCGATAGTTAATAGTTTTGGATATTCTAAACTGTAATCCCAATGTAGTTTTTGCTTTATGTATCATAAATATCGCAATAATAAAACGGTTAAAAAAGCTGAAATTAAGAAAAATAACCAAGCAAAACAGGTCAGTTCAATATAATTGATCTGTTTTGTCTTTTTGAAATGCAAAATATAACTTCTTACCTCTAGTTTTTTACCTCTTACCGTAATCGTATTTACATTAGAAAAAATGCTGTTATAATACAATTAAAGATAAAGCTTTTAATTGTACTTATCAAGCATTTTACAAGTAAACTTGTAAAATGTAAGGGAATACAATTAAAGACTAATAGGAAGGTGGATGTATGAAGGTTCGTATTGTATTTGATGAAAATCTTGTTGAAGATGAGATTGTCATAAAATGTAGGCAACTAAATAGTGAAATCCTAAATGCTCAACAAGCAATATTTGATATTACATCTAATGTTCCTAGGATATCTTTTTATAAAGAGGAAAAGGAGTATTTCTTACCATTAGAGCGGATGTTGTTTTTTGAAACATCAAATAATATTGTAGAGGCACATACTGCAGATGATGTCTTTAGCACAAGGTATAAGCTCTATGAGTTAGAAGAAATACTATCTAAGAATTTTGTTAGAGTATCAAAATCAACGATACTCAACGCTGAACAGGTATATTCAATAGAACGTAATCTAACGTCCTCTAGTTTGGTTCAGTTTCAAAGTAGTTATAAGCAGGTTTATGTATCAAGGCTTTATTTTAAGGATTTAAAGGATAAACTAGATACTTTAAGACAATTAAGAAATAATTAAGGTTAGCATTGGAAGTCAATGCAGAAAAGAGGTAAACATGAATATTAGTAAAAATATGAAGAGCATATTCTGGGGTATTTTCTTTATTTTTGCAGCAGTATTAATAGTAGTAAACCAGTTGGGGTATTTAGGAGAAGTAAATGTTTTTAGTTTAGGATTTACATTACTTTTAGTTCCAATAATGGTAAAGAGTATTTCATATTTAAATTTTTTTGGAGTATTTTTCCCGTTAGCTATTATAGGAATTCTATTTGAAAAGCAGTTAGGTTTTCAAAAAATTGTACCATGGCCAATATTGCTGATAGCATTATTTTTGGCAATTGGATTTGAAATTATTTTCCATAATAATAAGCATAAGCATAGATATTGGGAACACAAAGGTCCAGATAAGTATGAGAAGGTAATTGATATGCCAGACTCAAATGTGGTAGATTTAAAAGTACATCTAGGTTCAAGCATTAAGTATGTAAATACACAGGAACTTCAAAGAGCTAATTTAAGTTGTTCATTTGGAGCAATGAAGGTGTATTTCGACAGAGCAAATGTGCATGAAGAAGGTGCAGAGATTAGAATGGATGTTACATGTGGTGGAGTAGAACTTTATATACCAAGAACTTGGAAACTAATTCATAATGTAAATGTAAGTCTTGGTGGAATAGAAGAAAAGAACTATAGAGGTGAAGAAGGAAGTATACCGGTAGTTCTTACCGGAAATGTAAGCCTTAGTGGAATAGAAATAATATATGTATAATTAAGGATGGATTGGAATGAAAGCATTAGGACGAGACTTTTATTTAAGAGATACACTGACAGTTGCAAAAGAATTGCTGGGGAAATATTTAGTATGTAAATACAATGGAAGAACTATTGTAGGTAGGATAACAGAAACAGAAGCTTATATAGGAGCAATCGATAAAGCATGCCATGCTTATGGAGGAAAGGTTACGCCAAGAACTAAAACACTTTACTGTATGGGTGGAACCTCATATGTATATTTGATTTATGGTATGTATTATTGTATGAATGTGGTCACAGAGGAAGAAGGCGTTGCGGCAGCAGTATTGGTAAGAGGTGTAGAGATTTTAAGTGGAATAGAAGAAGCGTCAATGCTAAGATATATGAAGCCATATAGTGAACTAACTAAATCACAGATTAAGAATTTTTCAAATGGTCCTGGTAAATTATGTAAAGCAATGGATATTACGAAATTACAAAATGAAATAGATATGTGTTGTGGAGAGTTTTTTATTACGGAAGCATTTGAAGAATATGGGCATGAGGAGTTAGAGATAAAGGTGTCAAAAAGAATAGGAATTGATTATGCAGAAGAAGCAAAGGATTTTCCTTGGAGATTTTATTTGTAATTAAATAGAAATTCATGCAGGTCTCGCCGTTTGGCGAGACCTTTTTGTAGTGTGCAAAAGAGCCT
>JAVBUL010000009.1:0-2686 GCA_031555415.1 Lachnospiraceae bacterium
AGAACTTCAGGTTCTTGCCCAGCTTATAATCAATATTAAGTGGATTGATTTCTTCCACCTGCTTTTCTTTTATTTTTTTAGCCACAACAAATCCTCCTTTTTAAAGATTGGCTTCTCGATAAAAACATATGTTCCAAGTTGTCCCGTATAAGACGTATATTTCTTTGATTGTACTTGAAAAACCCTTTATTCGCTTCTTATTCGACACTTTTTTCTAGTCATTTATTGCTAAATTCACATCACCTAACATAACACAAACACAGATATCACCTAAAATAAAGTATATATTGTTTATAGACATAAAATAAGCCCCTTTCATTAGTCTTGTTCTTGTCTAACAATAGGGGCTCTTCACGTTTGCTTTCTTCTTTTCACCACGATGCTACATCATTATCTAATCCTATCCTTCAATAATATTTTAGATGTGCAGTACATATATGCTTACATAACTCCCATAATCATAAGAATTACTCCTGGTAAATTCATCGTTGCATGCATAATAATACTTGAAAAAATATTCCTATTATGTTTTATGTAAAACATTGTCAATGCAATTGATAAAGGTAAGTAATAGAAAAAGTCTTGCCATTTAAACAAATGGATGCAATCAAACGAAATTATAGAAATTATTGTCATTATAATTATAGCAATCTTGTTACTTCCTTCTACACCTCCAATAAGTGATTTTCTAAAAGTGATTTCTTCTATAAAAGGTGTAAATATAGAAATCATTATACAAGATAAAATAGGAGGAATGCTATCTACCATATTTCCAACTGTTTCGGTATTTTCTGTCTTAAATGCACCATTGATAAGGTATTGAAAAACATATGCTAGCACTATCGCGATAACAAGCCAGATTAATAATTCGATGATAAAGTTTTTCCAACTCTTCATATCTTCTTTAAACTTAACCCACTCATTTATAAGGCTTTTATTCCATATCAAAATCACTGTTACAATCAAGACAGCGTATACAGTGAACGATGCCCAAGACTCGTTCATTCCTTGTATGACAAGAATTTCCCATAATCCCCAATTAATAAGGAAAAACAATACAAGTGTAATACCTGATTGTAATGTTACTTTTTTGTTCATAAATTATCTCCGTCCCGTTTTGTAATGGTCTTAACATCCATAAACTCTGACTCCGAAAAAATCTTTTGAATATCATTTTTTACATTGCAACAGGGCAATTACCTCACAATGCCAAGAGCGTGCAATAATGATGCACCAATCCCTCTAAAATATTCTATTTTCTTTTACTGGTCATTTAGTGGTCCTTTTTCATCACAAATGACCACTAATTTTCCACTTGACGAACTTGTCGGAAATTCCGACAGATTGAAAGTTCTTCAGACTCCAACATTGAAAATATTTTTGATTCATGATATACATCAAAATTCCTATTTTACCTTTACATTTTATTCCTTTATCTTCCAATACCCTTTTCTCGCCGAACCTACACGTTCTACTAATCCTTTATCAATTAGCTCTTTCATATTTTTCTTTATAGCCCTTGGTGTAACATCAAGTTTTTCGGCCATTTCATTTTGTGTCATTTCAGGTTTTTCCAAAATCATATTCATTATTTTTAGTTGTGTTTGGTTCACATCTTTTGGTGAACTTTTTGGTGAACTTTTTGGTGAACTTTGGTGAACGTCATTATAAGAAGGTCTATATAAATTCACTCTGAAACTATCACCTATTTCAAGTAATTCTGGCTCTCTGATACCATATTCTTTGCAAGAACTAAACATTCTCTTAATTCCAGTTCCCCAGCTTTCAATGATTTTCATTCTGCCAAATACTTCTGCAATACATCTATTACGAATCTTAGAACCGCCTTCCTTAATCTGTTCTATCGTGAGCCCTCCATATAACATTCCTGGTGAAGTAATCTCAACTCTATCATCATATACTGCCACCTGTACACATGCTTTGTCCAAAAAATTTCTGTGAGTTGTAGCATTTACAATAGCTTCTCTGATAGCTTCCGTTGGTAATTCATATGCATCAGTTCTGACAAGCCCTTTTATCTCTGCGCCAAGATTAATATGCTTTAAAACAAATTCATATGCCTCTTCTATCTGCTCATAAAGCGGTCCTTCAAAATCTCTTTTATCAATAAACACAACTCTTTCAGTACCTTTAAATAATGCACACTGAATTTTGGCAAATGGAAATGTATTATCAGTCAGTAAAACAAATGCATTCGTTGGAATCAATGTTCCATCCATGTTTTTAACTATACCCCAATTGATTAAATTCTGTGTTGTAACATCCTTTACATTATTTTTTTCACTTTTAGTTTTAGCGGCTTCTACGATATATCTTTTTATTGCAGCACATAGCTTCTCTGCCTTATCTGTATCAAATTTCTGTTCTACACATACCATCTCATCAAAAGAATGATGAGTTCCCTGCAATTCCAAGTCCTTCAAAATCGCCTCATCAGCAGGTCTAGATGTTCCAGATACTCTAATATAAGTGCCCGCTTCTTTTCCAAGTTTTTTAATATAATACGGTCTACCTGCTCCTGGATATATTTCAATTACAATCACGCTTTTCCCCTCAATTGTAACCACTCCAATATTGGGAAATATCTGAGGATAACACATATCTGAAATAGTATTTGTAATATTGTCCATAATCTTAAAAACTTCTTCTTTACTAACACCTACTA
>JAVBUL010000062.1:0-5969 GCA_031555415.1 Lachnospiraceae bacterium
CTTACCTGATTCAGTAGATGAAATAAAGCAAACATGGAATAAAATGTCTTATGATATATATAAGAATAGAGTCATTTTAAAGCCGGGTGCAAAAGACTTTATTAAGTTACTTAATAAGCTTAAAATTAAAATGGGGATTGCTACCAGCAATTCAAGAGAGCTTGCTACTTTAGCACTTAAGGAAAGAGGAATATTAGATAGCTTTGAAACAATTGTTACCGGTTGTGATGTAAATGCAGGAAAACCAAATCCTGATGTATACTTAAAAGCAGCAGAGAATTTAAGTGTGAACCCTGCTAAATGTCTTATTTTTGAAGATATTCCACAAGGTTTAATGGCAGGAAAAAGAGCAGGTATGACCACTTGCGCCATAGAAGATGAGTATTCTGTTTTACTTAGAGATGAAAAATTAAAACTTGCTGATTATTATATAAATGATTACTTTGAATTTATGGATAAATATACTATGAAAGAACAAGGACTTTACAATGACTAACGGATTTTTACCTATATCACGAGCTGATATGGAAGAACAAGGAATAGAACAACTTGATTTTGTATACATAATTGGGGACGCATATGTTGACCATCCTTCATTTGGACATGCAATTATAAGCAGAGTTTTAGATGCGAACGGATATAGTGTAGGCATAATCTCTCAGCCTGATTGGAAGGATAAGGATAGTATCAGCGTTTTAGGTGAACCACGCTTAGGATTTTTGGTTATGGGTGGAAATATGGATTCAATGGTAAATCATTATTCTGTTTCTAAGAAGAAGAGAAGCATGGATGCTTTTACACCCGGTGGAGAAATGGGTAAACGCCCTGATTATGCAACTTCGGTATATTGTAATCTGATTAGGCAGACCTACAAAAAAACTCCTATTATTATTGGAGGAATTGAAGCATCGCTTAGAAGGCTTGGTCACTACGATTATTGGTCAAATAAGGTTAAACGTTCACTTTTACTGGATTCAGGAGCAAATATACTTTTATATGGAATGGGCGAAAAGTCTATAATTGAAGTAGCGGATGCTTTGAATAGTGGAATTGATGTAAATGATATTACATTTGTCAAAGGCAGTGTATTTAAAACTAAAGATTTATCCATTGTTTATGACTATATAATGCTTCCAAAGTTTGAAGAAATAAAAGAAGATAAAAAGACATTTGCTAAGAGTTTTTATACTCAATATATAAATACAGACCCATTTACAGCTAAAAGACTTATAGAGGAATACCCAAATGGAGTATATGTTGTACAAAACACGCCTATGGAACCTTTGACACAGCCAGAAATGGATAGAGTTTATTCATTGCCATATGAGAGAAACTATCATCCATCATATGAAGAAAAAGGCGGAGTTCCAGCTATTACAGAGATTAAGTTTAGTCTTACCAGCAATAGAGGCTGTTTTGGAGGATGCAGCTTTTGTGCATTAACATTTCATCAGGGAAGAATTATTCAAACAAGAAGCCACGAATCAATTCTTAATGAGGCAAAGCAAATCATATGGGATAAGGATTTCAAAGGCTATATTCACGATGTAGGCGGTCCAACAGCCAACTTTAGACATACTTCATGTGATAAACAGCTTACTAAAGGTGTTTGCCAAAACAAGCAGTGCTTATTCCCTAAACCATGTGCAAACTTAAAAGTTGACCATAGTGATTACCTTAAGCTTTTAAGGCAGTTAAGAAGTCTTCCAAATGTAAAGAAAGTCTTTATTCGTTCAGGAATAAGATTTGATTATCTTATTGAAGATGAAAACAATGAGTTTTTTAAGGAAATGGTTGAACATCATATAAGCGGTCAGTTAAAGGTGGCCCCTGAACATGTTTCTGATAATGTATTATCAAAGATGGGAAAGCCACAAAATGGTGTATACGAAAAGTTTGTAAAGAAGTATAAGCAGTTAAATGACAAACTTGGATTGAAACAATTCGTTGTACCTTATTTAATGTCCTCGCATCCCGGTTCAACAATGAAGGATGCTGTTATTTTAGCCGAGTACTTAAGAGACTTAGGATATATGCCAGAACAGGTGCAAGATTTTTATCCTACACCATCGACGATATCAACTTGTATGTATTATACCGGATATGATCCAAGAACAATGGAAAAGGTGTATGTTACAACAAATCCACACGAAAAAGCTATGCAAAGGGCATTAATACAATATAGAAACCCAAAGAATTATGATTTAGTATATGAAGCCTTGCACATAGCAGGAAGAACCGACTTGATAGGCTTTGATAAAAAATGTCTTATAAAACCTAGAAAGATGAGTACACAAAAGACTACAAATAATGTAAATAATACGAGAAATAGTATAAGTAACCCTAAAAAGGAACATTCTAAAAAGAAAAAAGCAATAAGAAATGTTCACACAAAAAAGCGTTAGGAGGTATATTACAATGAGTAGAGCGACAAGGATTGCAATAGTGACAGGGGCAACATCAGGTTTTGGTAAAATATTTGCTAAAATGATTGATGAAAAGCTAAAAAAATCAATTGACGAAATTTGGATTATAGGCAGAAGAGAAAAGGCTTTAAATGAATTAGCAAATGAACTTACAAAAGATGTTAGATACTTTCCAATGGATTTACTAGATTTTGATTCTTTAAAAATGATTGAGGATAGTTTAAAAGCAGATGATATTGTAATTAAGATGCTTGTAAATTCGGCAGGCTTTGGTATTATGGGTGATGTAGAGGAAAACACTCCAAATGAAGTACATGATATGGTTACATTGAATTGTACTGTATTATCAGACCTTACAAAGATATGTTTGCCATATATGGCTTATAACAGTAGAATTGTAAATTTTGCTTCTGTTGCAGCGTTTATGCCGCAACCACAGTTTGCAGTTTACGCAGCTACAAAGTCATATGTAATGAGCTTTTCAAGAGCATTAAATGCGGAGCTTAAAAATGAAGGTGTTTATGTTACTGCTGTTTGTCCGGGTCCTGCTGAAACAAACTTCTTTAACGTTGCTCAAAAAGGAAAGCCTTCACCTTGGTATAAGGATGCTTTTACATCTAAACCTGAAGATGTTGTAGAAAAAGCTTTTTATGATTCATTGAAGAAAAAAGATGTATCTGTTTATTCATTGCCAATGAATGCTATGCAAATAATGACAAAAGTGATTCCACATAAAGTATTGCTGGGAACAATGAATTTTATTAATAAGTCTAATTAGTTTTAGGAGGTTACAGGTGATAAAGGATTTGTTTGTTATAGAAAAAGGTGAATATAACTATCTCGAAAGACTAAAGAAAAGGCAACTGATTTTTTCTATTTGCAGCATGGCAATGGTGGTTATTATATTTTTAACGGGTATTATTATATATGATACAAGAAAGTCATTATTTGCTGTTTTTGCGGCATTAGCATCATTGCCGGCTGCAAAGATTTTGACAAGTTATCTAGTTATTGCTCCATATAAGTCTATTTCTTTGGAAGTTAAGAATAAACTTCACGAGGTGTGTGGTGATATAAATAATTGTGAGATAGTTTATGATGTGTTATTATCATCAACCGGAAAATCAATGTATGCAGGAGTTGTATTTATTAAAAATGGTAAAGTTTTAGGATATCAAAATACAAGTAAAAAGGTTGCTTTTAAAGACATTGAGAAATATATAAAAAGCATTATTCAAGATAATTGCAATTACAGTTTAATAAAATTATATGATAATGAAGATAAGTTTATAGAAGCTGTTAAGAGTGAAGCTTTAGCAGAAAGTAATATGGCAGAAGATGAGATTATCAAAATGAATAATATGAATGAACGAATAGCTAATCAGTTAAAAATATACATTTTTTAGAGGGTGCATATAAATATGAAAGAGTTTAAAATTGGCCCTAATGAGGCAAATCAAAGGTTCGATAAATATTTGGCTAAGTATTTAAAGGAGGCTCCAACCTCCTTTATTTATAAAATGCTTAGAAAAAAGAATATTACGCTTAATGGAAAGAAAGCCACAGGAAACGAAAAGATTTCTGAAGGCGATATCATTAAGCTTTTTTTGAGTGATGAGACAATAGAAAAATTTTCCTCTAATCAAGAAGATTTTAAGGTGGTTTCTGAAGTGAAGCTTGATATTATTTATGAAGATGATAATATTTTACTTCTTAATAAACCTGAAGGTGTTTTATCTCAGAAAGCCATTGATACAGATATATCAATAAATGAACAGATGATATCCTATTTAATAAATATAGGGAAGCTCTCCCATGAAGAATTAAAAACCTTTAAACCATCAGTTTGTAACCGACTTGACAGAAATACAACCGGCCTTATTGCTGCAGGTAAATCTCTTATGGGTTTACAAGAGTTGTCAAAGTTATTTAAAGAACGTACAATTGATAAATATTATATTACAATTGTAGCCGGTAAAATAGATAAGAAGGAAAATATAAAAGGCTATCTTATTAAGGATGAAAAGACTAATAAAGTAAAGGTAGTTAAAGAAACTGATAAAAAGGATTTATTTGATTTTATAGAAACGCAGTATGAGCCTATAAAGCATAATAAAGTAAATGGTATAGAGCTTACTATGTTAAAGGTAAAGCTTATTACAGGAAAGACACATCAGATTAGAGCTCATTTATCATCAATCGGTGCTCCTATTTTAGGTGATTTTAAATATGGAAACGAAAATATTAACAAAGCCTTCAAATTGAAATATCAATTATTACATTCATTTGAGCTTAGTTTTAATGAAATAGAAGGTGGACTGGGATATTTAAGCGGAAGAGTTTTTAATGCGCCGATTCCATCTATGTATGATAAAATAGTTTAAGAAACTAAGAGGAAATTATGGGAACATGGAACTCAAGAGGGCTTAGAGGCTCTGTCCTAGAAGAATTAATTAATTTTACAATTGAAAAATATGCTGAGGGTAATCTAGCTCTTATACAAAAGATTCCTACTCCGATAAAACCGATAAAAATTGATTCGGCAAGCAGACATATTACTCTTGCTTATTTTGACCAGAAGAGTACCGTGGATTATATAGGAGTTGTACAAGGTATACCAATTTGCTTTGATGCTAAGGAATGTGCTGTAGATTCCTTTTCTATGCAAAATATACATAAACACCAGTTTGAATTTATGAAAAACTTTGAAGCACAAAATGGAGTTTCTTTTATTTTAGTATATTATAGTCATCTTGATGAAGCATATTATTTGCCTTTTTCTAAAATCGAAGAATTTTATACACGTAGTACTAGTGGTGGAAGAAAGAGCTTTAAATTCGAGGAAATTGATAAGTCTTATAAAATAAGAAATCATCAGGGAGTGCCTCTTCATTTTCTAGAAATGTTGCAGAAGGATTTGTCAGAAAGAACAAATGCTTGACATTGATAGGTTTATATTATATAATGTGGGCTAGTATCAAGTTATCGAATTAGCACACTAAAGTTTAGTGCACTAAAGTGAACTTCGAAATGTTGAACAAGAAAGGACTACAAATTATGAAGAAATTACTATTACATACACCAGAAGGTGTAAGAGATATTTATAATAAAGAATGTGAGAAAAAGCTATATTTACAAGATAAAATCCATAAAGTTCTAACACTATATGGATATAATGATATTCAAACACCAACGTTTGAGTTCTTTGATATATTTAGAAAAGAAATGGGAAGTGTTGAGTCAAAAGATATGTATAAGCTTTTTGACAGAGAAGGAAATACATTAGTTTTAAGACCTGATATCACACCTTCAATAGCAAGAGCTGCATCAAAGTATTATATGGATGAAGACATGCCTATTAGATTTTGTTATATGGGAAATACATTTATAAATAATGCTGAACATCAAGGTAAGTTAAAAGAAATTACTCAGATTGGCTGTGAGCTTATTGGTGATAATAAATCCGATTCTGATGTAGAGGTTATTGCCATTGCTATAAATTCTCTTTTAGAATGTGGACTTACAAATTTCCAAATAGAAATC
>JAVBUL010000226.1:0-19837 GCA_031555415.1 Lachnospiraceae bacterium
GTCTTAAGGCATTAAAACTGGTTAAAGAAGTTTCAATTGCTTTTGTGTAAAATCCCCTGTTAAAAAAAGCGACAGGTTATACAGTTATAGTAAATAAAGCAATAAAGCTAAAAAAAGTAGAGTATAACGAAGTTGGAAAGAAAATAAAAGAAGAGGAGTATATAGCGATAGCCCCAGAGGAGGTATATGTAACGCCTGACGTTGGAGCGCAAGCATTTTGGTTAAAAAACAGAGACTCGGAGCGTTGGAAAGATAAGATTGTCTCAGAGTTAGACAACAGTATAAAAATGACAATAGAGGACGGCGAAGAGTATGGTGATTAAATTAAAACCCCCAACAAAAAAACAAGCACAATTTCTAAAAATGAAAGCAAAGTATAATTGTTATGGTGGCTCAAGAGGTGGAGGAAAAAGCTTTGCAGTAAGGGAAAAAGCCTCTTTAATGGCATTTAGATACCCTAAAATAGAAATGCTAATCATAAGAAAGACATATGCCGAACTTAACGGCAATCATATACGGCCACTCATGGAAATGCTAAAAGGAGCAGTAGTTTATAACAAGCAAGAGAAAACAATGTTTTTCCCCAATGGTAGCAAAATAATATTTGGATACCTTGACAGTGAAAACGATATTATGCGTTATCAAGGACAAGAATATGACATTATCTTTATCGATGAAGCAACGCATATATGCGAAGAGCATTTCCATAAGCTAAAAGCTTGCCTTAGAGGAACAAATAGTTTTCCAAAAAGAATGTATTTAACCTGTAACCCCGGGGGAATTGGTCATCAATGGGTTAAGCGTATTTTCGTAGATAGAAACTTCAAAAAAGGTGAGTATCCTGAAGAATATGACTTTATAAAAGCCACTGTGTATGACAATGAACCACTTATGAAAGCTCAACCGGATTACGTGAAACAGCTGGAAGCACTTCCTGAGAAACAGCGTAAAGCATGGCTAGATGGAGACTGGGATATATACGAAGGACAGTATTTTGAAGAGTTTACAGACGATAAAGAGCATTACATAGACAGAAGATACACACACGTTATAGAACCTTTTGAAATACCAGGACATTGGAAAATATATCGCTCATTTGACTTTGGTTATGCAAAGCCTTTTTCTTGTGCATGGTGGGCGTGCGATGAAGACGGAAGATTGTACAGAATACTAGAGCTGTACGGTTGTACAAAAGATGCAAACACTGGTGTTAAGTGGGAACCAAATAAAATATTCGAGGAGATACATAAGGTTGAAGCAGAACATAGGTGGTTGAAAGGCAAAAGTATATATGGAATAGCTGATCCTTCAATATGGGATGAAAGCAGAGGAGAATCTATTGCAGAGACAGCAGAAAAACATAGAGTATATTTTGAACCGGGAGACAATACAAGACTTGCCGGCTGGATGCAAATGCGATATAGATTTGTATTTGATGAGAACGGTATCCCTATGATGTATGTATTTAACACCTGTAAGGGCTTCATAAGAACAATTCCACTTTTACAATACGACGACAAAAAGGTTGAGGACTTAGATACATCAGGTGAGGACCATATCGCAGATGAAACAAGATATATGTGTATGTCGAGACCAATTAAAGCAAGATTGCCGGTCGAGCAAAAAGAAATATTAGATGATCCGCTAAATTTACATAAAGATATGTATAACAGATACAAGTAAATCAATGAAAATCAATAAAAGGAGAAGCAGGATGAAGCAGCGAAATAAAACCATTGAAAGTGTGATTAAGGGTATAACAGGTAAAGATAATCAAACGAACAATAGTAAAGCAGTGATAGGTAAAGAAGAAATAAAGGTGGCCAGAGATACACTTAAAAAGTATAAAGAGGGAAAGAAGAACCTAGAAGCAAACATAATAGAAAACGAAGAATGGTGGAAGCAACAACAATACTACTATAAGCAAAAGGATAAAAAGAAAAAAGCAACAGCATGGTTATTTAATTCTATTACTCAAAAGCACGCTGATGCAATGGATAACTATCCAGAGCCTAATATATTAGCAAGAGCAGAAGATGACAAAGAGGCAGCAGAATTATTAACATCAGTAATGCCAGTTATTATAGAGCAAAACGAATATAAAAAGACTTATTCAAACATTTGGTGGTACAAACTTATAAAGGGTACTGCTGTAACTGGAATTTTTTGGAATAGTGATAAGTTAAATGGTCTAGGAGATGTAGATATAAAAAAGATAGATTTGCTTAACTTATTCTGGGAACCAGGAGTAACAGACATACAAGACAGCAAAAATATATTTCACTTATATCTAGCTGATACAGAGCAAATTAAATCTCAATTTAACCTAGATAAAATATCCTCAGATGCAGAAAACGGAGATGTGGCAAAGTACTTGTACGACGAAAGCATAAGCACAGAAAATAAATGTATAGTTGTCGATTGGTATTATAAGAAATATTCACAAGGAAAGACGATGCTTCATTTTTGTAAATTCTGTAATGATGAAGTTTTATTTGCATCAGAAAACAAAAAGGAATTCAAGAATAGAGGATACTATGACCATGGCAAGTATCCATTTGTATTAGATCCTTTATTTCCAATTGAAGGAATGCCAACAGGCATGTCATACATAGATGTTGCGAGAGGAACGCAAGAAGATATCGATGATATAAGCAAAGCTATAACAATTAATACAAAGCTAGCTTCTAAAAAAAGATGGTTTGTTAGAGAGGATTCAGGATTTAATGCGGAAGATTTCGCTGACTGGGAAAAAACAATTATTCCAGTGCAAGGAAGCTTAGACGAAAAAAACATAAAAGAAATCGAAACAACGCCATTACCAAGTATATGTGCCACTATACTAAATAACAGAATTGAAGAACTTAAGGAAATTACAGGCAATAGAGATTTTTCTTCTGGCTCAACAACTTCAGGTGTTACAGCAGCAAGTGCAATAGCGGCTCTCCAAGAAGCTGGGGGAAAGCAAAGCAGAGATATGATAAATGCGTCATACGATGCCTTTGAGCAGGTGTGCTACATAGTCTTAGAACTTGTAAGACAATTTTACGATATGCCGCGCTCTTTCAGGATAAAGGGCGCAGATGGCGCACAAAGTTACATGCAGTTTGATAATAGTGCTATTCAACCTAAAGAGCAAGGAGAAGCATTTGGAGTTGATTTAGGCACAAAGATGCCATTTTTTGATATTAAAATCATTGCATCAAAAAAGACTGCTTATGCAAAGCTTAGTCAAAATGAACTTGCAATACAATTTTATAGTTCAGGTTTCTTCAATCCCGAATTGACAGATCAAGCGATTTCCTGCTTAGAAATGATGGATTTTGAATCAAAGGATTTAGTGATTAAGAAAATCAGTGAAAATAAAACCATGTTTGATAAGTTACAACAAATGACACAAGTAGCTTTGCAACTAGCAACAATAGTAGACGCATTGCAAGGTAGCAATATTGCACAAGGACTTTTAGGCGAAGCTGGGGGAAATACAGCTCCATTAATGCAAGGGAATATTGCGACGTCGCAAGATTTAACAGGAACGCAGGCGGATAAAGCAAGAGCACAAGCAGCGGAGGTATCAAATCCACAATGACAACAATAAATCATAGAGCAGACAAACATAATATAAAGATTAGCATTGATGGTCATGCAGAATATGGACCAGCAGGAAACGACATTGTATGTGCATCAGTATCGATATTAGCAACTACTTTAATTCAAGAATTATTAAATAATACAAATAATATTAAGTATAAAATGAAATCGGGAGAGGTGGAGGTAGTCGTTGAAAACACTAATATTACTAGGCAGATAGTAAAAACAATTATAACTGGATTTGAATTATTGCAAGACCAGTACCCTAAAAATATAAAAATTTTTTAATTTAGGGGAAAAACGGTCCTAAAAATTTTTTAAATTAGTATAACATATGTTTAGACACGCCGGATAGACGGTAGATAAGACACGTTGGAGAGACAACAGGAGGCAATATGAGTAAAAGAATATTATTAAATCTAAAACTTTTTGATGAAGGTGCAGGAGCTGCAGGGACTGCCGGAGGAACATCAGGAGTGACAGGAACGGGCGAAGGAACTGTGGACGCCGCACAGACTAAGGTTGTTTATGGAAAGCAAGCTGAAACAAATGCAGATAAGGAATCAGTAAAATCTGAGGGAGCGAAAACGGATGATAAACAACAAAGCATTGATAATAAGTCAAAATTCTTAGAATTAATAGCGTCAGACGATTACAAGGATGTTTACAAAGAACATATGCAAGGTATCGTAAAAGACAGGCTAAAAGGCTATAACGATTTAAAGAGTGCATCAGATAACTATGCAAAGGTTATAGATAAGCTTGCAATACGTTATGGAGTAGATCCTAGCAACATTGAGGCTGTTATGAGTGCTATTGATAAAGATGATGCTTATCTTGAAAGTCAGGCAATGGAACAAGGAATGTCAACCGAACAATTCAAACGCATGAAGCAAATAGAATATGAAAACCAATTATTCAAAAGACAAAATGCTTCAATCGAACAGGAAAGGGCAACTAGAGAAAAGTTTGATAGAATGATGGAAGATGTTCCGGAAATAAAGACACTCTATCCAAGTTTTGATTTTGTAAAAGAAATAAAAAATCCTGATTTTGCAAGACTTATAAACAATAATATTCCTCTTAGAACTGCATATGAAGTAATTCACAAAGATGAAATAACGCAAAGTACATTACAGTATGCAGTACAAAAGACAAAAGAGCAAGTAAGTAATGACATTCAGTCTGGTCAAAGTAAACGTGTACCAGAAGGTGGCAGCGGTAATGGAATTGTAGTAAAGAGTGACGTAACTAAATTAACAAAAAAAGATAGACAAGAAATAGCAAAAAGAGCAGCAGGAGGAGAGAGAATAAGTTTCTAACTCCTCGAAAGGAGAAAAAATGAAAAAATTAATCAAATTAGATTTAAGACTATTTGATGACGTGATTAATAGCACGAACTCACCAAGTTTGTCAGCTGAAATGAAAACATTTTATTGTGGCACATTAATTGACAATGCAGAACCTGAGTTAATTCATGACCAATTTGGTGACGAGAAAGATATTCCTAAAAACGGTGGTAAATCCGTAGAGTTTAGAAAATATGAAGCATTACAAAAAGCAATGAAGCCATTAGAAGAGGGAATAACACCTGTAGGTAATCAACTAAGTGTATCAACTATAACAGCAACTGTAGACCAGTATGGTGATTATATTAAGCTTACAGATATGCTTGAATTAACAGCGATAGATAATAATATTATTGAGGCAACACAGGCATTAGGCTCACAAGCTGGTCGTACTCTTGACTCAGTGACAAGGGATGTTTTAGCCGGTGGTACGTCTGTAATGTATCAGCCGAAGTCAGATGGTACAAAAATCACATCACGAAAAGATTTAGACAGCACTTGCAAAATTACATCAACAACAATCAATAAATGTGCTACGTTTTTGAAGAAACAACATGCACAGAAATTTGATGGTTCATACGTAGCTATAATTCACCCGGATGTCTCAGAGGATCTTAGAGAAAGCGAAGGCTGGTTGGATGTACATAAATATGCAAAGCCAGAGGAAATCTACGAAGGTGAAATAGGTAAGTTGCACGGAATTAGATTTGTAGAAAATTCAGAAGCGAAGATTTGGAAAGATGAAACCTGCCCTACCGATTTAGCAGTTTACAGCACTCTAATTATGGGGCGTCACGCATATGGAAAGACAAAAGTAACCGGTGGGGGATTAGAAGTTATAGTGAAGCCAAAAGGTTCAGGAGAAGATCCATTAAATCAAAGAAGTACGGTAGGCTGGAAGGCAATTAAAACAGCTGAGAGACTGGTAGAGCAGTATATGATTAGGATTGAATCAATATCAAGCTACTCGGAAACAGCAGAGGCAAATTAGGAGGTAACACATGGCAGGGAATAATAATCAAGAAAATGTAAATCCTGAAGAATTAAATGCAAAAGCAGAGGCAGAGAAAGCAGAGGCGGAAGTTAAAGCAGCAGAAACAGGGGCAACAGAAGAAAAAGTGAAAACAACAAATTCTAACAAAAAACCAAAAAAGGAGGAATTGGTAGAAATAACACTACCTTTCATAAAGGGCAATACACACATGACAGTATCACTTAATGGGGTAGTAACACGTATTGAGCGTGGAAAGCCAGTAAAAGTAAGCAAAGGAATAGCTGAAATAATTAATAATTCCGTTGCTCAAGACAATAAAACAGCAATGATGATGGCTAAGCTTCAAAAGCAAGCGGAAAAGCAGTAATGTAACAATTTTTTAGGGTGTGAAGTAATTCACGCCCTATTTTAAAAGGAGTGTAAGAAATGAAGGTAAATGAGATTATAAGCGAATTTGATACAGACAGACCAAACAGTATAGATGTTGGAAAGAAGATAAATTGGATAGCAGATTTAGATGAAGATATTTACAGAAATGTAATTAGTAATTTTGTAAATGACTTAGAATTCAATCGTTATATAGATGCAGATAAAGAAGTATTAGCACCGGATATGTATAAGGATTTATATATATTATACTTAGAAAGCAAGATTGACTATATTACGAATGAGTACCAAAGATATCAAAATTCAGCAGTTGCTTTTAATAATAAATGGCAAGAATTTGTTAATTGGTATTATAGAAATCACAAACATAAAGATATTGAACTTAAAGTATAGGAGGAAATAACCATGAAGCTACCAGTACTAAACGGTGTGAGCACAACGAAAGATTATCAAATCGAGTTTAAAGGACTTAATCGAAATGACTATATAAGCGATGGTGAATTTTCAAAGATGATCAATATGACAACAGATGAGTATCCTGTAATGTCTACTAGAGCAGAAAGAGGAGAATTACTTATAGACATGGAGGGTGTAACCGGAATCATATGCCGAGATGGATATATTTATGCGAGCAAAGGTAAATATTTATACAAATATAACGCAGATGGTATGAAGGATACACAATACTATTTGAATTTAAACGATAAAAAGAAAACGCTTTTAAACATGGGTGCATATATAGTTGTGTTTCCAGATAAAAAACTATTTAACACACAAACAGCTGAAGTTATCGAAATGGAAAAGCAAATAAATATAACTAAAGGCTCATACTACCAAGCAATAACAAACAGTGAAGGGGAAGTATACCCAGGCACCCCGATAGGTTATGAGTTGCTAATTGATGATGTAAATATAAGCGTAAGTTCAGGTGACACAGCTCCTAAACCAATGGCAAAGACAAACTACTGGTGGAATACAGCGGCAGATTCAATTGAGCTAAACGTATATTCATCTCAGCAAGGCACATGGAATCTGGTATCAGGAAGAGAGTACATAGGGTTAGCAGAAAATAGATGGATGTCAAAAACTATGGATGTAAGTGGTTTCGAGGTAGGGGATAGTGTTACTTATAATTATGTAGATTCCACAGAGGGTAAAGGAACGATTGTAAAAATAATAAATACAAGTGATGTAATGGGCTTCATTATAAAACCAAACGAAGACTTACCCAAAATAGTAGAATATCCAACAATTAAAACAATTAAAATATATAAAGAGACTCCAAGTATGGATTATGTGGGAGAGCTAAACAACAGGCTCTATGGATGTAGCAGTGAAAAACATGAGGTGTATGTAAGTGCATTAGGAAATCCGTCAGCATGGTACAAATATGAGGGTATAGCAAGTGACTCATACGCCGCCACAATAGGTACTGATGGTGATTTTACTGGAATAGCAGTATATAACGATTATGTATATTTCTTCAAAGAAAATTACATACACGTTATATCAGGAACAAAGCCATCTAATTTTACAATAACAACGCTAAGACAGAATGGTATTGAAAAGGGAAGTAGTAAAAGTACAGCAGTTGCATCCGGATATTTATTTTATAAGAGTGTAGATGGGATTGTATGCTTTAATGGCTCTATCGGCACGGTAATATCAGATAAGTTAAAAATAGATTATTACTTGAATGCGATAGCCGGAGGATATAAAGATAAGTATTACATATCAATGCAAAATATTGAATTAAAAAGAGAACTATATGTATATGATACTAGGACAGGATTTTGGTGCCAAGAGGATGAGCCGGGGATAGAAAGTATATTATCAGATGGAAAAAAGTTGCTATTAATTGTGTCGGGTAAGATTATCACAACAACTAATGGACATGAGAAGTCAATAAAATGGCTTGTTGAAACAGGAGATATAGACGGCGGAACGCTAACGAAAAAATTCATACATAAAATTATTATCAGAGCCAGCATGGAAAAGAACATGCGAGTAGAAATTATGTATGATTCAGATGGAGTTTGGAGAAATGTATATGCAGCAAGTGATAATATAACTAAAAAGATAGTGCCTATCACAATAATAAAGCAAAGATGTGACCACTTCAAGATTAGGCTTTCAGGTACAGGAAACACAAAAATCTTTGCATTATCAAAGATAGTAGAAAAGGGGAGTGAGTAAATGTCAGTATATGATCCAAGTTTTAATATTAGAGAAGAAAATTTCAATAGCCAAAGAGGGCGAGAGCAAATAATAAATGAGCTAGAGACACATCTAAAAAAAATAGCGGAGTGTTTAAAAACTCTTGATATTGAAGACAACTTCACAGAGCAGGCAAAAAAAGACCTGAAAGGATATACAGGAAGCTTTAAAGATAAAGATGGACATAATGTATATGTAAAAAATGGAAAGATAGAAAAAATAAGTTAGGAGGTTTAGAATGGCACAATATACAATACAAAAAGGAGATACATTAACTGCAATAGCTAAAAAATACAATACAACAGTTGATGCACTCGCAAAAGCAAACAGTATATCAAACCCAAATCTGATATATGCCGGAAGCAAATTAAATATACCTGGTTCAAGCAACTCGACAACTACGTCAACTACATCAACAACACCGACAACAACAGTAACGAATAAAGCAACAAATAACACGAGTGCACAAGTATCCGTACCAAGCAGCGCAACATTAAATAGTAAATACAATCAAAGTCAAAAAGTAACAGATGCATATAGTCAATATCAAAATCAATTAAGTTTAAAACCGGGAGAATATCAGTCGAGTTATCAAGACCAGATAGACCAAATACTTGCTAGTATACAGAATAATAGTACATTTTCATACGATGTAAACGCAGATGTGCTGTATCAACAATACAAAGAACAATATACAAAAAATGGTCAAATGGCTATGAAAGATACAATGGCAAATGCAGCTACGTTAAGTGGCGGATATGGAAACTCATACGCAACCACAGCAGGCCAACAAGTTTACGGTCAATATATGAGTGAGCTAGCAAATGTTATACCAGAACTAGAGCAGAACGCGTATAACAAATACGCAAACGAGCAAAATGAAAGATACAACCAATTAGGTGCATTACAAGGTCTTGAGAGCCAAGCATACAGTGAATATGCAGGCAATTATGATATTTACAATTCTGACCTAAACAATGCATATAATAATTACAATACGCTTTATAGCAGTGAATATAATGAGTTTTTAAACGCATTGTCGCAAGCTAATACAGATAGAGAATATCAACTAGCATTAGACCAATACAATACAAGTAAATCAAACTCAGATAGAGAATATCAACTAGCATTAGACCAATATAATACAAGTAAAGCAAATTCGGACAGAGATTATCAACTCTCGCTAAGACAGTACGAAGATTCTCTTGCAAAGTCAAAATCATCAAAGAGCACTGGATACGAAGATGTGTTAGAAACAGCTAAAGTATCGTTAGATAATGATTATAGCGATACAGAAATAGTAGAGTATTTAGCATCCGCAGTGGACAGAGGTGTAATATCAGAGGATGAAATGGATTACATCTATTACATAGTGCTAGGACTAAAAACACCAACAGAAAGTTTAATAGGTGCAAGCACTGCGCCAATAAGTGGAGCAGGAATAATTGATAATGAATATCTGAAAAACTTAGAAAACAAATACAGCATACCAAGCTTTTCAAATATGTTCAGAAACAAAGCGGGGAGGTAATTAAATGAGCTTATATAGTGAATACAAGAATAGTGCAACATCTACGGAGGCTGGAAAATCCAGTCTCTATTCACAGAATACAGATAAAACAACACTTTATCAGCAAAGGAAAAAGCAAAAAGGAGATAAATTTAATGAATTTAATTTTAATGAATTTCAAAGTAACTTAGAAAATTATATTAATCAATATAACAGTTTGATAGAAGGTGCGGGAACAAATTTAAAGCTAGGATATGACGAAAATTCAAGTAGCTTTAAAAAGCAATTTGATGATAGTGTAAGTTCAATGAAGCGTCTGAATACTTCATTGAATAATGACTTAGAAAATTATAGAGATATTTTAGGAGAAGAAAAAGCACTTGGCATTAAGGTGCAAATTAATAGCTTATATACTAAGTTAAATGACGTAAGCACAAGTGTGAGAAAACAATTTGAGTCTAGTCAAAAAATAGATAGATATGGGAAGAAAAATGAAATGACAGGCCAAGAGTATTTAGATGAAACAGAAAATATAGATATTTTGTTAAAATCTGATTATGCGGGAAAGTCAAAAGAAGATATAGAAAATAGAATCAAGGAAATAAACACTAAACTTAATCCAGTGAGTGATAATAACACTATGCTTAGTACAGGCACAGTAAGTAGTAATAACACAATGCTCAATACTAACACATCAAACTTAATAGGTGTATCCACTCCGGAACTTACAGATAAATCCTCAAAGAAATCGTCACTAAGTGAGGAGGAACGCATAGCACTACAAAAAGAATTAAGTGACTTAGAAAAAGATTATAAATTTATTAATATGTATGACATTGATTTAAATGAGTATATAAAATATGCAGATGATTATCAAGAAATGGTGGAAGCTGGAAAAGAAATAAAAGATGACCGCTTTAATGGATACACAGATACATTTTTGGGCGAAGAGGTAGCAGATGATTACAATCCGCTGACTTCATGGTACTGGCAGATTTTTAATGATGGAGCAAAATCACGAAAAGACTATGAAAATAGAGCTGTAAAGTTCGAAGTGACACAAGAAGAAAAAAACAATTATGAGTACATATTGGCCAAACACGGTAAAGAGGCAGCGGAGGAATATTTTAATGAACTAAAAACAAATTCAACAGAAAAAAAAGCAGTAAAACAACAAAATAAAATGTCTGAGTTTGCAACAGAACATCCAATATTAGCAAGTATTTCGGGAATAGCAGATAACGCCTTATCACTTCCCAAGAGAACGATAGGATTAGCATCTGACGTGTTAAGCGGAAAGGATGTAGACACTAATGATGAGTGGTACAGGAATAATTTAAAAACAATACAAGGCACAGTGGCAAATAGCATAGATAGCAAAGGACTAGGCTATCTATACAATGCAGTTGTATCTATGGGACAAATGGGTGCGGCAGCATTAATGACAGGAGGTAGTGGCGTAGCGGCATATTTGGCAACAGATGCAGGTACACAAGGATTTGTAGATGCAAAGGAAAGAGGCTTAGATAATAATAAGGCATTATTATTTGGACTTGCAAGTGGTGCAAGTGAATACATATTTGAAAAGATTAGTATTGAACAGTTAAAACGTTTTAGAAATATGCCAGCAACATCCGCAGCAGGATTAGCTAAAAATATTGCAAAAGCAATAGTGACAGAAGGTAGCGAAGAGGTGGCAACTGAAGTTTCAAATATAATAGCCGATGGTTTAATAAGCGGAGATTTTTCAACATATGCGCTTAATGTAGAAAATTACATACAGCAAGGGTATAGCGATGATGAAGCAAAAAGCATGGCAAGAAAGGACCAATTAAATACTATTATAGACAGCTTTATCGTCGGCGGAATGGCGGGCGGTATGATGGGTGCTGGTGCTAATGTAGTAGGAAATGTTCAACAAGGGAGCAATTTTAAACAAAACACAAACATAAACAATGAAATTCAATCTGCTCTCGAAATGGATACTGATACAGAAGCTTACCAGGTAGCATCAAAATTATCTGAAAAAATGGAGAATGGAAAAACAGTAAGTAATACAGAAGCGGCTTATTTACAGAATGCAATATATAAAGCAGTTCAATCCGGGCAAGAATATATAAATTTTAATGAAGAGACAACACTACCTGAAGGGAATGATACTGGAAATATAGTTACAAATGCAAGTGTAAAAATAAACGGAGAACAAAAGACAGTAATAGGCTTAGAAAGCACTACAAAAACAGATGCAGTTGTGAAATTCAGCGATGGTAGTAGTGCTAAATTAAGTAATGTAAATTTTGATGATGCAATAATTCAAAATGTATACAATATGGCAAGTACATTTGATACACCTACAGCTAAGGCTTATATAAATGGATACAACATAGAAAATGATATTGGTGTCTATAATAAAGCATTTTTAAAAGCAAGAAAAGCAGGTATGGATGGTGTAGATGCTATAGAGTTTGCAAGAAGCAATATGAATGTACTGGAAATACTAGGGACTGAAACTTTAAGAGAAGCATATAATGCAGGAATTGAAGTTGCAAAGAATAATATGTCTGGAGAGCAGATGAAGGTACTTAACGCGATAACAAAGGCAACAGGCACCACATATGAAATGTACACTGCCAACGACGGAATAAATGCGTACATTAAAGAAAATGGAAAGATACATATCAACACTACAGCAGAAAGTCCAGTGTTAGTTGTAGCGGCGCACGAATTAACTCATTATATGCAAAGTAACGCACCAGCAACATATAAAGCATACAAGGGATTGGTAATAGAATACCTAAAAAGTAATAACTTAGAGGGGTATAATAGTAGACTGGACACTCTTAGTAAATTATATAAAAATGCAAGTGAAACAGAGTTGCTGGATGAAGTTGTTGCAAATGCAGCAAGTGACTTTTTGCTAGATGAAAAGGTTGTCAAAAATATATGTAACAAAGACAAGAGTGTGGCCAAGAAAGTTGTTGAAGCAATAGCAGCTCTTGTGAAAAAGATAAAAGCTAAATTATCCGGCTATACAAGTAACTCATTTGAAGCTAAAGCCTTAAGGCAAGATTTAGCTACACTTGAAAAAGCTAAAGAGTTGTGGACCAAAGGAATGCAAGAGAGTTCAAACAATAGTGAAATCAAGGAAACAAATACAAACCCATCGGATGTAAAGTTTTCATTAAAGGGAATAGATCAAAATGGTATTGAAGTGTATGAGATATCAGATGAAGTAAAAAATATGCCTTTTGCAGAACGAAAAAAATTATTTTTAAGAAAAATGAAAAATGAGTACAAAGGTAGAACAGCAAAATTCATACGGAATGGACATGCGTATTATGCGATTTTTGATGATGCTGGAATCAATAAAGCGATTTATGGTGATAAAAAGTCAAGTAAGAGGGGATCTAAAGCTAAAATAAACTTAGGAGCTGAAGGAGATGTATTTGAACTTATTGAAAATAGCACATATACAAATAGTAGAACAGAAAAAGGTAAAGTTACTAGTAGCGGAATACATGATAATACTACTTTTTGGGATTATTATATAAAAACAATCAGAGTAGGAAATACATATTATGATGTACTCTCGAACGTAAGAAAGGCAGATGGACATTATGTTTATGATATAACAATAAAAAACGTCCCTCAGCAGAAGTACATGACCGAAAAGTCATCCCCTCTTCAGACGCCGAGCGACGTTTATAATAATAGTGTATCACAATCAAATGAAAATAACAACAAATTTTCTCTTAAAGAAACTGAAGAGGTAAGGAAACTTACAAAGGAAAATAAAGAGTTGAAGACAGTAGTAAATAACTTAAAGCAACAATTCAAACTAACATACGGAAAAGTGCCTGAGATAGCAGAAACACAACAGCTCGCAAAGCAGATTATAAAAAGTGTAGAATCCAGTTATAACGTAGATAGGTTAGCAAGTAACATAACGAAGCTATTTAAAAATATTAAGAACTTTGAAAAGGCTGGCGTGTCTACTGAAGATGCTGTCAATATAACTGCATCTATATTAAAACCAGTATTAAGAGATTCGAAAAACTTTGACTATGGAATGTTTGATCAGTACGAGGGGCTAAGACAATATTTGAAAGACACAGCAATGTCACTGTCAATTAAACAAAAATCAGACATTGAGCTTTCGTATGATAGTTTTGAGAATTTTCGCAAGCAAATGTTTGGAAGTCTCAAGCTGTCAGAAGATGGAGTATCACTGCAAGAGGTTTGGAATAATTTAAGTGAACAATATCCAGAGTTTTTTAATGCAAATGCTACGGAAATTGAAATGATTCCGCAGATACTAGAAGCACTAGAAGCGGTTAAACCACAGTATACTAATCCGTTTGGATATGATATTGATAGTGCTGCATATGACATGGCGCTTGATTTGTTTGATCAGGTTGCAAAATTACCAAGTATGGAAACGTTTGCAGATAAGATGAATCAGGATAAAAAGAAAACAGTAGATAATCTAAAGAAAGAATATAGACAGAGTATATCAGATGTGAGGGCAGCGGCAAAAGCAGACTATGAGGTGAGACTAAGGACCGCAAAGATGGAAATGCGAGAAAAAATGATAGCAAATAACGCTATTACTAGACAAGATACATATAGGAAGATAGCTGAAGCTAAAGCACAGATAAGGCAGCAGACAAGACAAAACATTAATGACAGAGTGGAAAGGACAAAACTACGAGATAACATTAACAAAAATGCAAAAACCTTAATCAAATGGTTTGAAAAGCCTACAGACCAAAAGTATATACCTGATTCGCTTAAAAAAGTAACACTAGAAATGTTAAACTCGGTTGATTTTATATCAAGCAGGGCAGAATCAGATAGTGTTCAAACGCAGGTATGGCAGAACACCATGAGAAAACTTAAAAATGCACTTATAGCAATAAATGAAAGTGAAGATATAAATAGTGATGTTTACTTGATGGACCTAGATCCTGACTTTGCACCAAGAGTAGAAAACTTTTTAAATTCTATTGATGGCATTAACAAAATATCTGATATGACAAAATATCAGCTCCAAGAATATGACTACATAATTAAAACCGTTAAAAAGGCTATTACTGAATCAAATGTGTTAAGGGCAAACAATAGATACAAGAGCATTGAAGCTATAGGGAATGATACTATAAATCATTTAAGCAATAAAAAAGATGCTACAGTTGTAACAAATAAGTGGTTAAACATGGGAAGAAACGCAGTAGTAACAGATTTAACAGACCCTAAAAATTATTTTCATAGGTTTGGAAAAGCAGGAGAATCAATATTTGAATCCTTTGCGGAGGCGCAAGACAAAAGAATATTAATGTTAAATGAGGCACAGGAATATACCCAAGAAATACTTAAAGGCGTGGATGTTGATAGGATAGTTAAAACAGTACACGAAGTTGAAATAAAGGGCAAGAAAGCACAAATAACAACAGCACAAATAATGTCTTTATATGAGCTTATGAAACGTAATCAAGCAAAAGAACATATTTTAAAAGGTGGATTTAAGATTGATGTAATTGAAAAACAGAATCTAACGGGGAAAAAGATTGTGCAAAATACTCAATTTACAATCTCAGAGGCTGAAGCCTATAGTCTTATAAATGCACTTTCTGAAAGTGAAAGGCAACTGGCAGATGAAATGCAGGAGTTCATGGCGGTTAATTGTTCGGCGTGGGGTAATGCTGTAACGCAAGAACTCTATGAATATGACAAGTTTAAGGATGCCAACTATTTTCCTATAGAAACATCAAGCTTGTTTAATAAGACGAATGATAAGTCAGAGAACCCAAATTCACTTTATAGGATTAAGAACCAGGGATTTACGAAACAAACAGTAAATCATGCTAAAAATCCTATTGTTATCAGAGATATTTTTGATGTTTATACAAGACATATAGTAGGTATGGCGAACTACGGATCTGAAACAATAGCTATGAGTGATGCAATGAAGTGGTATAACTATAGTAAATCAAATGAAAATGAGGATAATACATTTGAATTTAAATCTGTAAAAAGTGAAATAAGTAGAACATATGGAGATGCAGGCTTAAAGTATTTTACAACTCTTTTGAAAGATATAAACGGAGAGCAACTAAACGATACAGCATCTAATATACCGGGAATGCTCGTGAAAAACATGAAGGTTGCATCAGTAGCCGCAAATTTAAGAGTTGTAATTCAACAACCAACAGCATATTCAAGAGCTCTATCAGTTATAGATGGAAAATATCTCACGAGGGCATTAGCATCTGTAAATCTAAGAGAAAACGCAGAGATGGCTAAGAAACATTGTCCAATGGCACTTTGGAAGAGCTGGGGGTACTATGATACTATGCTAGGTAAATCCATGAAAGAAACAATAACGGGCATAAAGAGTTTAAGTGATAAGGTTAATGACAAGGCCTTATGGTTAGCCGGACAAGCAGACGAATTAACATGGGGTAAGTTATGGAGAGCTTGCGAGCTTGAAGCAAAAGACAAGAACCCCGGATTAGCAAATGAAGAAATATATAAAATTGCTGGATTAAGGCTTAGAGAAATTATAGAGAACACACAGGTTGTTGATAGTGTATTGTACAAACCTCAAATGTCACGAAGTAGTAATGCTCTTATTCAGATGGAGCTTGCTTTTATGAATGAGCCGTTAAAAACTTTAAACATGTTAAGTAGGGCGGTTGCATCGAAGAACAAAGCAACAATTATAAGAGCAACTACAGCCTTTACTATAGCGGCAATACTGCAATCAGTAGTAAAATCTGTTATGGATGCGGCCAGAGATGATGATGAAATATTGTCATATGGAGAAAAATTCTTTGATAGCATGAAAGCAAATCTTTTTGATGACCTTTTTATAGTAACCTATATCCCATATGCGAAATCAATTTGGAATATAGCACAAGGCTATGACTCAAAGCGCACAGATATGCAAGGTATGTCAAATCTGATTGCTGGTGCTAAAAAGATTTATGGCATGCTTGCAAACTCGAAAGGTACAGAGTCTTATAATATTTATAAATCATCTTACACAATCCTGCAGGGATTATCTCAACTAACAGGTATACCAATGAGTAATCTAATGAGAGAAACAAAGACATTATATAACAATGTGGTTAATACATATGAAAGTATTACTGGCAACAAAGGGGTTAAAATAGAAACTCAAAAACCGGAATATACATCGAAGTATGAAATGCTATATAATGCGATACTTGAAAGGAATCAAAACAGTGTAGATAATATAAGAGAAAATCTGCTAAGCAGTGGCAAGAGTGAAAAAGATATATCTTCAGCACTTAAATCAAAATTAAAGGAAGATGATAGAATTATTGAGGCAGCAGAGGCAAGAAAGAAGGGAGATTTAGACACATATAATAGGATAGTAAAGGAGTATGTAGCATTAGGATTTTCAGAAAGCGACATTAAAAGTGTAACAACATCTATAATAAATAAAGACAAGGAAGTTGCGACGTCGCAAGATGCAGAAAAGAAGAGTAATTACGATAAGTATGATCTTATGGTTGCAATTAATTCAGGAAATACTAAAAACATAAACATTATTATTGAAGATATATATAACACAAAACTAGATACAGGAAAAAGTAGAAGTGAAGCAATATCAAGTGTTAAGTCAATGATAACAAGCGCATATAAAGAAACATATATGATGTCTAGTGAAACTGAGCAATCAACAATTAGGAATAAGCTTTTAAATATTGAGGTGGCCGGAGAAAAAATATACTCAGAGGCAGAATTTACAAAGTGGCATGAATATGATTATTCTACTAGTGAATTAAAAGTTGCAGTATCAAAGTATGATTTAGAGAATGCTCAAAAGATAGTTGATTATTTTTATGAAACAAAGTATAACGAATCAACCGGAACGGTAGCGTCAAGAAAGACTAAGGCTACTTCAAGTATAAAAGCATCAATCACAGCAGAAATGAAACCATTGTATCAAGTAGCTAGCAAGGAGGATAAATTAAAAATAAAGCAGTTTTTAAGGAAAATAAAGGTAAATGGAAAGCAGCTTTATAACCGCGAGTATGATTTTAATTCATGGAATAAAAAAGATTAAGTTAAGGGGAAAAACGGTGTGTATTTTGCACACCGTTTTTATATGCTTATAAAAAAGAAAGAGAGGAGGCAACAAAGTGATAGGAGTTATAAATACAGTAACAATAGATGTTAGCGATAAGAAACTCGTTGAGATTTACTCTAAAAAAAATGATGCTAATAGTAGAAGAGTGAAGTTTTTACTAACAAACAACAGTAAGATAATAGATTTAAGTGAGACAATAGTTACAATAAAGTGTATTAAACCAGACGGAACAAAAATCTTTAATAATTGCATTGTTGAGGATAATAGTGCGATTATTACCTTAACATCTCAAATGGTCAGTGTTGCAGGTATTGTTGATTGTGAATTGCAAGTCTTAGGAGTGGATGCAAATGGTAAAAGTCAGGTACTAACAACAGTAAATTTTTGGATAAAAGTAGAGGACACTGTTTACGACGATGGTGGAATCGTAAGTACAAATGAATACAGTGCATTAACAGCAATGATTAATAAAGGGGATGATTTGTATAACAAGGGGCAGCAACTATATGAGGATGCAGACAATTTGCTAGGAGATGTAAAAGAAGAAATGGTCATAGTTGAGAGTGTGAAAGATGAAGCACAAAAGGCATCTGATCAGTGTAATAATATCTTAAATGGATTAACTCCTAGAGTTGGAGAAAATGGTCACTGGTATGTAGGGGATAAAGATACTGGAGTAATGGCCAATGGGGGAATAACGGTATATGATGATTTTGAAAATGAGAGTACAACGGATGCTGCTTCAGCGCGAATTGCTCATGTTTTAAAAGAAGGATTAGATACACATACACACAACTACGCAGGCGCAGCAAGTGCGGGTGGCCCAGCAACAAAAGCTATTAAGTTAGAAACAGCAAGAAATATGAATGTAAATCTGGCATCACTTAATACTCAAGCGTCGTTTGATGGTAGTGCAAATGTGACACTAGGTGTAATAGGTACACTAGGTGTTGGAAATGGTGGGACAGGTAATACAACAGGTATGCCAGCTAGCCATGCAAGTACAGAATCTAAATATGGGTTAGGAACAGCATCGGCTTACGGTCATAACATGGTAATAAATACTTGGACAGGTGCAGCAGTGGGTGGCGATGGAAGAGCTTTACACGCTCAGCTGGGATATGAACTTAACAATAGATTAAAACTAGTAGATTATCTAACTTCAAACAACACAAAGGTAATATACGCAAGTTCATTTACAGATGCGTTCACACAAGCAGCAACGATTATTGCTAACTGTAGATTATTAGTAATCCCTACTACAGGCACATTTGGTAATAATATTACTACATTAGCAAGCGTTACGTACACAAGTGCAAATCAAGTTGAAATGGATTTCTCTTTTTGCCCACGTGTATGTTATGCGACAACTAATGCAAATACATTAAGTTATGTTGTATATAAAGCTGGTACCGGTAATTTGAAAATTTCAAACTTAAGGCTAGATGGTACAATATCAGCAGTAAATACAACAAGCTTTGCATTTTTTCATAATTCAGTAGATAGTTCAACAATTGAATTTCAAAACTGCGCTATGGCTCTAACTATTACAACTGGTAAAACTGGTGCATCAACGGATACTCCCCAATACCTTAAGCTTGTTCAAAGTTCAAGATTGATTGTAGATAACTGCTTTATGAAATTAACCGCTGCTGTAGCATCAAGTACTA
>JAVBUL010000108.1:0-3836 GCA_031555415.1 Lachnospiraceae bacterium
TGTTTCACAAGATTTATTGATGAATGTAAAGAAATTACAGGAGAGTATGCATTTGATAGAGAATGGTGGACATCTAGACAAGTTGGGTGTGAATTATTTAGAATAGGTCAGCTTGAATTTGAAATGAAATATAAAAATGAAAAACCAGTTATAAGTATTCATATTCCGTCTGATGCAGATATTTCGGATAACTTATGCGATAATTCATTAAAAGAAGCAAAAGGGTTTTTTAGAAATTATTTTCCTGAGTATAAAGATTGTGAATATATATGTCACTCATGGTTATTGGCACCAGAAATAAAACAAATTCTATCACCAGAATCAAATATTATAAAATTCCAAAATAGATTTAAAATTGTTGAAGTGGATTATCAAGATATGCAATTTATAAGATGGATATTTAAAGCAAAAAATACAGATTATGAATATTTACTTGAAGAAACGACACTTCAAAAGAGTGTGAAAGGCCTTCTTATTTCAGGTAAGAAGATCGGAAATGGATTAGGAATTTTGAAGTGATAAATAAGTATATATAATGACAAAACCTTCAAATTAGTATATAATTATACTAATTTACAAAGAAGGGTGGTTACGTATGAAAAAATTATTTAATAATGAAAGAACAATAATAGGGAGATTGTTTCTGGGAATTATCTTATTAATAATGTTGTGTGGATTTATAGGATGTGGAAATAAGGAAAATGAGGATGAAGCTAAAAATGTGAGTTACGAAGTTCAGTTTAACAGTAATGGAGGTTCTGCTGTAGACAGCCAAAGTGTACAATCTGGAGAAAAGGCAGAGGAACCAGAAAATCCAACAAAGATAGGGTTTACATTTATCGAATGGAAATATAATGATGAAAAATACGACTTTGATACAGAAGTAACGCGAGATTTAGTACTTGTGGCATATTATGAAATTGAAGAAGGAACAGAGATAGTTTGCATAGAATTTGACAGTCAAGGTGGTTCTGTGCTACAAAAGATTGAAATTGCAAAAGAAAGTGCAACTTCCGAGCCACCAGAACCAACAAAACAGGGCTATACATTTGATGGGTGGTATTTCGGAGATGAAAAGTTTGATTTTACAACTAAAATAACAGAAGATATATTGCTTGTTGCAAGATGGTCAGCCGTGCAAAGTGATACATCAAGTAATAGTGATAATAAGTCAACAAATGCAAATGATAATTCCAATAATAATTCTAACAATAACTCCACCGATAATGATAACCAACAAAATAATACGCCATCAGATTCACCTAGAACATATAAATTTTCAGATGTAAAAGGAAAATGGTATGCAGAGGGTAGAGAGGATATAACGTTGGAATTCGTTGTTGAAGGATCATGGGTATCTATATACAGTACATATTATGATATTAATAGTGCTAAAGTAAATTATTTGAACTCTTTTAGTGGAGGCAGTGAATATTATTATGAGGATGGATTATTTTATACAAGTGATATTGAGCTGAAAGAAACATCATTAATACATAGTAAAAATGGTAGTTCTATGACATTTTATAGGAAACCAGATTATCCAAAGCATGTTGAAAATGAACAAGAGAAGCTTATCAAGGCAATTAATGGTAACTATTGGTATTTAGATGGATATAAGTATTCATATCTTTACCCAACTGTTGAAGATTGGTTTGACCATCAAATAATGAATTGGGAATCAGAAAATATAGATATTACAAATAATACTCTTACAGTAATAGAAAACCTTAATTTTTCAGAATACCAGTCTAGAGCAATACAGGCAAGTGATAATACTCATAATGAGTTATTAGCAAATCCATTAGATTCAATGTATACTCTTATGACTAAATACAGTATGAAAGTAGAAAATGGTAAGCTATATATGACAATAGGAGGCAAAAAGTATTGTTTTACAAAATGTACATCACGAAAGCCAATAGAGATTAGTTTTTCGATTGATAAAACTAATATAATAAAATCAATAGGTGAAGAGTTTAGTGTTACAGTGCAGATAACGCCTCATTTTGCACTTTATGACCTTGCTTTAGAATTCTCAGACCCATCAGTTGTAAGTAGTACATATAATAATAGTATTGTTTATGTAGATGGTAAAATAATTTTGTCATTTGATGCAAACAATGTAGGGACAACAAAGGTAACAGTAAAAGATAAAAAAACAGGAGCAAATAGTTCATTTAATGTTACTGTTCAATCAGTTAAAGCTACAGGCATTAGTTTGAATAAATCCTCAATAGAACTAACAAAGGGTGTATCAGAGGAGCTTACAGCAAGCGTAGTACCAAATAATGCAACACAACAAGACGTTGAATGGTCAAGCTCTAGTACATCAGTAGCAACTGTTTCAAGTACAGGAAAAGTCACAGCAGTTGGATTTGGAACAGCGACTATCACAGCAAAACCAAAGGAAGGTTCATGTACAGCCACATGCAATGTTACAGTAAAAGAATTACCACTTAAGATAACAGCAAGCATAGGAACATCAATTAACTTTGTGGGTAATACAATGACAACCGGAGTAAGTGTAGACACTACCACCACCGGCGGCTCAGAACAATATGTAACTTACTCTATTAAACTATATTACAATAATACACTTATTGGAGAAAGCGCCAACAAGTCATTATTTGTAGCTCAATATAAATCAGGAACCTATAGAGCGGAAGTTTATGTAAAAGATTCAAATGGAAAAGAGGCAACACATAGCAGTACAGTGGTAATATCAAATTAAAAAGACAAAATGAGAAATAATACGGGAATGCCATTTGATAGGAAAGGTTTTTGAGGTGATTATGGCAGATATATTGATAATAGAAGATAATGTAGAACTTGCGAATCTTCTCAAAGACTTTCTTAGTGTAGAAGGCTATGATTCGCATATATGTAAAAACGGCGAAGATGCCATAAAATATTTTGATAATAATAGTGCCAAGCTTATAGTTCTTGATATCATGCTTCCAAATATAGATGGGTTTGCAGTATGTAGGAAAATACGTGAAAAAAGTAATGTTCCTATTATTATAGTAAGTGCTAAAGTTGATAAGGAAGATAAGCTTAATGGTATTATATTGGGTGCAGATGATTATATTGAAAAGCCATATGATATTGATATTCTTTTGGCAAAGATAAAGGGAATTTTCAAACGAAGATACGATACAGACTTGATTATTGAGGGTGATATTAAAATAGATAAAACTCGTAGGATAGTGTGTAAAGCAGAGAATCCAATTAATATGACATCAAAGGAGTTTGACTTATTATTATTCCTTATTGAAAACAAAAACAAGGTATTAAGTAAGGATATGATTTTTAATAAAATATGGGGGTTTGACAGCTTTAGTGAACCTCAGACCCTTACAGTACACATAAAATGGCTCCGTGAAAAAATAGAGGATAATCCTAAGTCACCTAAACGTATTCAGACGGTATGGGGAGTAGGATATAGGTTTGAATAATGAAGAATTATAACAAAGTTTTTATTTTTGTCATTATTGCTATAATATTAATGTTTCTGCTTGTGAATCTTATTATATTGAATGTTGAAATAGGTGATGGACGTTCATATCGTGTTGAAGCAAATAGAATAGCAGAAAAAATAATGAAACAAGGTTTTGATAGCATTGATATTTCAGAATATTCTTATATTGAAAGTATTCATATTTTAGCCGGAGATGAGAAAAGTTTTTTTGAAGGAAGTAATAAGGATTACCTGATAAAGGAAGTTGACGGATATTATTATAGATTGGAATATAGTGCAAAATCTGAGAATTATATAAAAGGAATAAGGAATACAGTAAACATTGCTATTGGTATAATGGCATTATTTACAATAG
>JAVBUL010000012.1:0-11588 GCA_031555415.1 Lachnospiraceae bacterium
AATATATAGTCCTTTGCAGACTGATTCGACAAATCGCCATACTTTAAAGCAGCAAGTCCTATAACCTTTGAAATAGCGTTCGCTTCTTCCTCACCAATTTCTCTGTTATCCATTACTTTCTCATAAACAGCATTATTTATATCTTCAACAAGATTTTCAAGACGCATTACTCCACCATCCCTTGTTTTAAATGGCTTTCCGTCTTTTCCATTCATTGTACCAAATACATGAAATATTAAATCTGTATCTGTTACTATGCCGACTTTCCTTGCTGTTCTAAACACTTGTTCAAAATGCATCTCCTGACGCTTATCTGCAAGATAGATAATCTTATCCGGATTAAAATCCTGCTCCCTTTGTATAATGGTTGCTAAATCAGAAGTCGCATATAATGATGCACCGTCTGATTTTCTTATAATACATGGTGGTATTTCCTTTGTATCATCCTCTTTCGCTACATCTATTACAAGAGCGCCTTGACTTTCATACGCAAATCCTCTATTAATTAAATCTTCAATCATATCCGGAATATAAGGTTCTGCATCGCTTTCACCCTTCCAAAGGTCAAAGTCAACTCCAAGATTTCCATAATTTTTCTCTAAATCTTCGATTGATACATCAAGAATATGTTTCCATAATGCTCTATAAGAAGCATTTCCTTCTTGAAGCTTAAGAGTTGCAATCTGTGCTTTTTCTTTAAACTCTGCATCTGTCTTTGACTTTGCACTTGCAGCCGGATAAATTTTCTCAAGCTCTGATATTGTAAAAGGAGCTTCCTTTGGATATTCTCCACTATAGTTTTCATCAAAGTATATTAAATTAGGCTGTTCTAATCTTAGACCTTCAATTATAAGACCCATTTGAAGTCCCCAGTCACCCAGATGAACATCACTTATAACCTCATCACCAACAAATCTAAATAGCCTTTTTAAAGTCTCACCTATAATAGCTGAACGCAAATGCCCAATATGCAATGGTTTCGCAACATTTGCTCCACCATAATCAATAACTATCTTCTTTGGTGAAACTTGTCTTTCATATCCAAGCTTCTCTTCCTTTGACATATTATCAATATAATCTGCAATAAAGTTATCACTTACAATAATATTAATAAATCCTGGCTTTACAACTTCAACACTCTTAAATGCTTCATCTTCGCCAAGTTTTTCTACTACATCATCTGCTATCATAAATGGAGCTTTACCATACTCCTTTGCAGCTGCCATCGCTCCATTACACTGATATTCACATAAATCAGGTCTGTTTGATACTGATACCTTTGCATATCTTCTATCATAGCCTGCGGCTGTAAACGCATTCTCAAATTTTTCTGTCATCATATCAAGTATCTTCTTCATAAAATCACCTTTCTTTATCTTTCTATAATAATACTAATAATATACTAAATAATCATTCCTTTTGCAACTTTTTTATATTTACTGCATACATTATAATGAGATAATCTCATCATATGCAGGATTTTACTGTTATCCTGCCACATAAATGGAGGTAATATGGCTTATAAAGTAGTGATTGACCCTGGACACGGTGGTTCCGACTGGGGAGCTTCTTACAATGGACGAAAAGAAAAAGATGATGTACTTAATCTTGCATTTGCTGTCGGCAAGCTCTTAGAAAACGCTGGTGTTGACGTTGAGTATACAAGAACAAGCGATGTATACAATACCCCTTTCGAAAAAGCTACTATGGGAAATAATGCAAATGCCGACCTATTTTTATCTTTACATAGGAATGCAACAGGTACTCCGAATCTTTCATCGGGAATAGAAACTTTAGTTTATGATGACAGTGGAACTAAAGCAGAAATGGCAAGAAACATAAATGAAAATTTACAAGCATTGGGTTTTAATAATCGTGGTGTAATAGAAAGACCAAATCTTGTTGTCCTACGACGTACAAAAATGCCTTCACTCCTTGTCGAGGCAGGCTTTATTGACAACGAAGCTGATAATGAAAAATTTGACTCTGAGTTTGATGAAATAGCTGCTGCTATCGCAAATGGTGTACTTGACACCCTTGATATGGGTGAATTACCTGAAACTCCTCTTTACAAAGTTCAAGTTGGGGCTTATGATAATATAGACAATGCCACAGCCATAGCTAATAGATTAAATGCTAGTAATTTCCCCGGATATGTAGTTCAAAACAATGGACTATATAAAGTACAGGTTGGCGCATTTTCAAACCTTGCAAATGCTGTTGCTTTAGAAAACAGAATTCGAGATGCAGGATACACTACATTTATTACTACCTAAAAACTGTTACGAAAGGACACTATGTACCCATACATTAACATTGGAGAATTTTCTCTCCCAATATACGGATTATTGATAATATCTTCATATATAATAGGACTATTTATTACAGTCCCAATAGGCAAAAAATATGGGCTTCTAAAAGAATATGTTTTAGTTGCTGGCTCATTTTGTGCCTTGGGACTGTTAATTGGTTCAAAAGTATTGTACATGCTTACTGTTTTACCTGACTTTATAAAAAATTATAATTTATATACTAACTATACTCTATATCAAACACTTGAACATTTATTTGAAGGATATGTATTTTATGGAGGATTAATCGGTGCAATAATCGGACTATATATATATTGTTATACCTTTAAGTTTAACTTTGGTACATTTATAAATGTTCTAACACCTTTAATACCATTTACACACGCATTAGGCAGAATTGGATGTTTTTTTGGTGGATGTTGCTATGGCATTGAATATCATGGTGTAGGACATATCGATTTTGCTTACAATGAGTTATCACCGCATTTACATGAGGTTTCAAGATTTCCGGTTCAGCTTTTGGAAAGCTTAATGAATCTTATGCTATTTTTCTTTATTTATAGGTATTCACGTAAAGTAAGACCTATCGGAAAAACTTTAGGAATATACTTAATCTGTTATAGTATAATAAGATTTTTACTTGAATTTTTAAGAGGTGATGTAATCAGAGGATTTTTATTAGGACTTTCAACATCACAATGGATTAGCCTTATTCTTCTTCCAATAGGCATCTACTTATATAAAAGAAAAAAATAAATACCTCATATCAATGCTTACATTGTAATATCAATGCCAGCATTGTGAGGTATTACCATTTTAATACTATACTAACTTAACTATCTATTTTGCATATCCTTAACGCCATTTTTCACATCATTAGCGCCATCATTAATATCATCTCCGAGGTCATTCACACCACGACTTACATCATTGCCTAGCTCATCTAAGTCATCGTCTAAATCATCATCATCGTTTATTGAACCTGTTCCATTGTTGTTAGTGTTTGTATCATTTTCATCTGCTGCACAACCTGTAAAGATTCCTAATGCTCCAACTAACATAATACATAATAAAAATAATTTAATTTTCTTCATAATAAAATCTCCTTTTGATAATGGGTTAATTGCTATATAATCATTATTTCCAAAAGGAGATTTTATATGTTGTTTATTCTGCTTTTTTAATTTCCTCTATTTCCTTAAATAGGTTATCTGCATGTCTTCTATTAACTAAAATATCCGTAACATCATTTAAAGTAACCTGATAGTAAGTATTATCATAAACTCTAAATTCAAGTGTCATTTCACCAAAATAATCGTCTTTTATACGGTGAGCTACTATTTTATAAACTAAATCCCCATCTTTTATAGATGCTGCATCGTGAATTACTCGCTCTGGTCTTAAACTTGTGAAATTATAGTAAAAATCTTTAAAAGATGTTGTATCTATTACCTCACCATTTAACTTGTATACTTCTTTGGTTTTCTCGCCTTCTACCACATCATTATACTCGATTTTATATTCTTTATCTGCTGTTGAAAATACAATACTTGAGTCTTTAATATCATCAAGAAGCACATATGCGACATTCATATAAATATAATCTAAAGGATCAATTCCCATTATAGATTCAGCTGTAAAATCATCTACAAGTCTTACTACTTTTGATTCTTCCTTTGACAAGCCTATTGTTAGAACTTCTCGTGAATAGTAACCTGAATCTTCTGATTTGTTACCTATATAAACTGTTTTTATCGCCGGCGACTCATTGCCATTTTCATCTTTATAAGTATAATGTATCGAATATGAACCAACTGGAGTTGATAAACCATAATCAGATAATTCTTCTTTTGTTGCTTTATAATTTACTGTTTTTGAATATACAAGACCTTCCATTATTTCGTCAGCTAATGTATCCATTCTACTATCTTCACAAGGTCTTATTCTTCCAAATGGAGAAGCAATATACCAAGTTGTATTTCCGATAAAATCTTCTTCTAATCCATCTGGCCTGTATAAAACTTGAACTGAAATATCTCCACTCTTAAATTCAAGATAATCAAGTGTACTTGAGTTATACTTTGGGAATGTATCTACAGTTGCATAGTCATAAATATCTTTACGACATATAAACTCAAAATCTGTTGATATAGTATATATACTATCATCTCCATCTATCATAAGATAATACTCACCAATTGATGGATTATATGAGCCAAGATAATATTTTAATGTCTTATTTTCTTTTGTTGTTATTGTCACAGTAATAAACGGTTCATCAAATCCAAACTTACTTTTATCACCATCATATTCTGTGATTTTCTTACTTGAGGTAAATCCTGAAAACGTAGTTACAAACTGATTTTCAAAAGCTGATGATGATAAAGGAAATTCTGAATCATCTGCATTTTTCCATGTGTTTACTTCTTTTTTATAGCTTGCTTTTGTTCCATCACTATACTCATATGTTACTGTCATAAATTGACCAGCTGATATATCACAAATTTTATAACTATAATCTTCTGTTTCTATATCATCTTCTTTTCCTGTTATCTTTACAACAATAAGTAAAGCAACTAAAATTACTACTATAGAAATAGAGAACACTAGATTATTTCTTCTTTTTTTTGCCATCGTTGTCATAAAGTTTATCTCTTTCTTCTCTTATACCACACAAATCCACCATAACCTAAAACTGCTACAGGTATTATTATAACTACTATATATAATATTCTGTTTCTAGCTTGTTCTGTATATATAAGATTTGCAAATGATTTTGTTTTCATAGGAACTGATACTGTTGAATCTTGATTTGCAAGCCATCTCATTGTGCTAACTACAAACGACGAATTGTTGTTAACCATGCTATCACTGCTTAGCAATGTTGTATCTGCAAATGTGTATGCTGAAATAAATACCATTCTTGATTGTACTTCATCACTTATATCATCTGTTATAGCAACAGCGTAATTAAACGTTCCTACATCATCTGTAGCAAGCTGTTCTAATGAACTATCCTGTCTAGACTTATAATATGATGAAGATGTTGATGTAAGTAATGGCTCAACTGTTACAGATTTTGGCACATCATTAATTTTAATGCTATATGGCCATGCTGATGCTAACTTAACTTGATCTTCAATCAAATCATCTGTTATATCATGTGATACCATAATTGGTCTAAAATTAAGCTTTGACATATCATAAATGTAATTACTATTTTTTTCAACAACTAAACCATCTGTCATCTCTACACCGTAATGCGAAAGTAATTCTTGCATAAATGGCATATAGAAATCACCTTTTGTTCCTTGATATTGATATACTAATAATGCACCGCCTTTTTCCATAAAATCATAAAGCTCATTATATTCAACATCTGTTAAATCCTTTGCTGGCTGATTAAGAATGATTATTGATGCATCTTCCGGTATACCTGATGTTTCTGATATACTTAATTTTTCAATATCAATATTTTGCTTTTCAATTTCTGTTATATACTTATCATCTAATACAGCTCTTCCTGTACCTGTTATCATATATGCCTTTGGAATTTCATCAGAAAGTACATAGTTTATAGCACTTGTTATCTGACCTTCCATATCATAAATATAATATATACTTCCTGTACTTGAATCTTCTGAAGATATTACCATTTCTGATAATTCTACAGCTTTACATATATCACCATATTCAACAACAATACTGCCTTGGCTTATATTTATATCTCTATCAGTTAAAAACTCCACATCGATAGAAGGATCCTTTGTCTCTATTTTTATATGCTTACATTCATTAGCATATAATTCTATTAAACGTGTAAGGTCATTATTTTTTTTCCCTGGCTCCGCTACGATATATATAGTAATATCTTTATCTACAGTCTCCAAATATTCTTTTGTTTCATCTGTTAATGTAAATATACTTTCTTTACTTAAGTCAAACTCTCTTATGGTAGGTGACAGTGAGGACACTAATATATTTACTATGACTACAATTACTAACGCAACAGCAATCATTAATACTGTATAATTAGCACCCATTGTTCTTCGACCGTTAGCTAAACCGTTCGTAGCTTTTTTCTTTGTTTCTTTATTATTCTTTTCCACTGCGACCTCCTCCTAGCTCCAACGTCTCTTTTGAATTGATAAAACAGTCATATATATGAAAAATCCTATAATTGACACAAAATATGCAACACTTGATAAATCAAATACTTCTGTAGAGAAGAAATGCTGATACATATATGATAATGATAAGTGAAGCATTAAGTTTTGTAAAAGTCCTTCAAAAATACCATTGTCAAAAACATAAAGACCAATTGCTAAAGCACATCCTACTACTGCTATAGCTATAGTATATATAATTACGTTATTTACGCTTGTACGTGCCATAAGAAAATATATAATTGAAAAAATAACTATCAATAAACATATTGCTATTAATGATGTAATTGCTTTTCCTGAAAAAATTCCAGTCATATACCTAAGCATAAATGAGAATAATATAATAGCAAATGTTGCTACTGCTGAAATAATTTGATTTTCAGTAATTGATGAAATAAATATTCCTATTGAGAAAAATGCAAGTCCCATCATCCAAAATCCAAAGATTGCTGAATACGATGCTCCTACCGGAATTTTACCATAATCCATCATTATAAGCGGATATAATAGTGTAACCAATACTGGTACTGAAAATACAGTAGCTACTGCGAAAAATTTTCCTGCTACAATTTTTCCTATTGTAACCGGTGCTGTAAAAAGCATCTGGTCAGTTTTTGAATGTCTTTCATCTGCAAATATCTTCATAGTAAGTACCGGTACTAATACCATAAACATAATAGAAACATATGCCTGCTGCAACGCATAACCAACATATGCCTGTGCATTATTTACATTTATCATATAAAATACAAATCCTACAACCAATGTAAAAAATGCTATAAATGCATAACCTGTCATGGTTGAAAAATATGCTTTTACTTCTTTTTTATAAATCGCTAACATATTTATTTTCTTCCCTTTCTGCTATCTGTTTGTTTTCCTTGTGTAACTTTAATAAATACATCTTCTAATGAAGCATTTGAATATTGCATACCCACTATAGGACATTTTGCATTTGCAAATGTATAAAATATATCTTCTCTAATATCCTTTTCAACAGGTGATGAAACTAATGCTTTTGTACATCCCTCATCAGGATCATCATGTATTTCAAAGCTTGTTACCTCTTGCATTTTATTTAATACTGCTTTAACCTTGTAATCAGGTGCTTTTACTAATATTTCTATTGTATTTGAGCCTGCTATATGTTTTCCAAGATTATTAGGTGTATCCCATGCTACAAGCTGGCCGTGTGCTATAATAAGAACCTCATCACATACTGCTCCAACCTCTTGCATAATATGAGTACTAAGAATAACTGTATGTTTTTTTCCTAATCCTTTTATAACATCTCTTATTTCTATTATTTGCTTTGGGTCAAGTCCAACTGTAGGCTCATCAAGAATGATTACTTCTGGATAACCTAATATTGCCTGAGCCAAACCTACTCTTTGTTTATAACCCTTTGATAAATTCTTTATAAGTCTGTCAAGTACATCTGTTATACCCACAAGCTTTGCTATTTCACCAAATTGTTCTCTTCTTTCTTTTTTTGTTAAACCCTTTAAATCTGCCGCAAATTCAAGATATTCTCTTGGTGTCATATCCATATACAAAGGTGGATTTTCTGGAAGATATCCAATGCACTTCTTTGCTTCTTCCGGCTCCTCATATATATCATGTCCATTAATAATAACTTGTCCATCTGTCGCCGCCAAATACCCTGTTATTATATTCATTGTAGTAGATTTACCCGCACCGTTTGGACCTAAAAAGCCATATATCTTTCCCTTTTCAATATTAAAGCTAAGGTCATTTACTGCAAGATGATCTCCGTACTTTTTCACTAAATTTTTAACCTCAATCAACGGTAGTTCCTCCTTAATCTATTCTGTCATGTAAGAATACAAAACAACATTTTATATTCTATCATAAAATCAAAAAAATATATACGATTTTATTATGTTTTTTTTGTGTTTTTGCTCTTTTTAAATTAATTTTTCATTATATTCATTAACAATATGCAAAAGTTCTTCACCCAAGTGTGAAAATGTGTTCCATGAATCTCTTATAATGTAATTATAAGTTGGTACGAATTGCTGTGGTGATAGCACTTCTTTCATCTTTTCTAATTCAATTTTTATCTTCTCTAAAACTTCTATTGTTGTATCTCCCTCTTTCCCATTCCTTAATAATTCTATTTCTTTTTCTATATCTGATAACCCTTTATCAATTAATTTTTCTATTTTTAATTTTCTTGCTTCCATTGTCTCTTGTGAAACATACATATTTTTATCTCTCTTTTTCATTGATTTTCCTTTCATCAATATAAAAGCAACTGTAATATACCAAAAGTATATTTATAGTTGCTTTTATATGTGTATAATCTATTTGATTACGTCTTTCATAGAATACATACCTATAGGCTTACCTGCCAAAAACTTCGCTGCCTGTACTGCACCTTTACCAAAAATAGCTTTTGAATATGCAGTATGCTTAAATTCTATCACTTCATCTGTGCCGGCAAAAATTATTTCATGTTCACCAACTATTGTTCCGCCTCTTACCGCACTAATACCGATTTCTTTTTGAGCTCTCTTTTCTCTTACTTTACTTCTGTCATAATTATATTCATACTCATTGTTAAGCTCGCTATTTATCGCATCAGCCAGTGCAAGCGCTGTTCCGCTTGGAGCATCTACTTTTTGATTATGATGTTTTTCAACTATTTCGATATCAAAGCCTGCCTCTGATAATGTTTTAGTCACTACTTCCATAACCTTTATCATAGTATTTACACCCATTGACATATTTGCTGAACGAAGTAATGTACAATCTTTAGAACTTTCTTTAATTTTTTCTAAATCTTCTTTTGAATATCCTGTTGTACAAAGTACAGCTGGCACACTATTCTTTTTTGAATATTCCAAAACTTCATCTAACACTTTAGGAGTTGAAAAATCAATTATTACATCAGCTTCTTCTTTTACTTCTGCTATCTTTTCATAAACTGGATAATCATTTGCCCAGCTAGTATTCAAATCTACACCGGCTACTATTACAGCTTCACTGTCACCTCTGACTATATCAGAGATTACATTGCCCATTTTACCGCTGCAGCCTACCATTATTATCTTTGTCATTCTTTCCTCTATTCTGTCCCTTACGACGATTTAAATATTATAAAATACCATAATTTTTCATTGCTTTTGCTAATTTTTCTTTATTTGCATCTTCCATTTCTGTAAGTGGCATTCTTAGTGTTCCCACATTTTTACCCATTAAATTCATAGCTGCTTTTACAGGAATAGGATTTACTTCGCAGAATAATGCATCACAAAGCTCTATTGCATCTAACTGTCCTTTTACGCTCGCTTCAATATCTCCGTTTAAGTAATTAGCTACTATATCATGTGTCTGTCTTGGAGCCACATTTGAAAGAACTGAAATAACACCTTTTCCACCTAATGATAATAATGGAACTATTTGGTCATCATTTCCTGAATATATATCTATCTTTCCTCTTGAAAGGCTTGCTAACTTAGCAACCTGTGATATATTTCCTGATGCTTCCTTGATAGCTACTACATTTGATGCTTCATTTGCAATCTTCATTACTGTTTCCGGTAAAATATTTGTGCCTGTTCTTGAGGGTACATTATATAAAATAATTGGTATATTTACTGAATTTGCAATTTCACAAAAATGTTTTTTTAGTCCGCCCTGTGTTGCTTTATTATAATATGGTGAAACTATCAAAAGTCCGTCTACTCCATAGTTTTGCGCTTCCTGTGATAAATAAATTGCTGTTTTTGTACAGTTTGAACCTGTTCCTGCAATAACAGGAACTCTTTTATTTACTTTATTTGTAACAAACTTAATACATTCAAGATGCTCCTCATGTGTTAGTGTTGATGCTTCTCCTGTTGTTCCACATACTATAATAGCATCTGTTCCCTCAGCAATTTGCTCTTCTACTATTGGACCAAATACTTCATAGTTTACTTCTCCGTTCTCACCAAATGGAGTAACAATAGCGACTCCTGCACCTATAAATATAGACATAATAACCTCTCTTTCTGTTGCTTATGCAACCATCACAAATATTTTGCTCATGGGCTTTCTTAATATCTTACAATTTAAAAAAGCTGACCTCGATGGCCAGCTTATAAGTACTAAATTATATATACAGAAAATATCCGTATTTAAGATTTAAACTTTATAGCCCTCCATCATACTGATGACAGTCATATGATTTTTCACCATATGCCCAAGATGCAATCTGGCACATTACATCTTTCGGCGTTTTCCCCTTTCGTTCTTTCTCATCTGCTTCGCCTGCATCAAAAAAACTACTATTAAAAAACGCGACCTCTATAAGTTATATTAACTTACTGACATCATAACACCAATATTTTATAATGTCAATAGCTTACACTCTAAATCTGATACTCTAATTTACTAACAGATACTTCGTATGCTGTATGCTTTTCTATATCTTCTTCATTTAATTTCTTTACATAGTCTCTACTTTGAACTCTTCCCCATATTTGTATCTTTCCACCTACTTCAAATGAAGATGCAAATCTTGCATTTCTTCCCCAAGCTATACATGGAATATAGTCTGATTTTCCATATGGACGATTAACTGCCACCAATAAATCTGCTATTTCTCTTCCTAGTGGAGTCTTTCTATAAACAGGTGCCTTGCAGATAAATCCGTCTAAATATATTTGATTTGTTTTCCCTGCTTCAGGATTTTCATCAACAAATTGTAATTCTCTAACAAAAACAGAAAGTACTAATTTGTTTTTTGTTCCTTCATGTCTGTTATAAGAACGAAATTGTCCTTCAACCTCTACTAATTTTCCAATACAAGGCTCAGCAATATCTACTAATCTTTCTGATACCATAAGTGGTATAATATCTGTCAGGTCGCTTAACCTATTAACAGCAATATCTACTTGATAAAAGCCTTCACCATATACCTGATGGCTATACCTATAGTCTGATACTATCTCCCCTATTATACTTACTTTGTTGTTTTCAATTACCTTATCTAACATTCGTATTTCTCCCTTCTGAATCTAAAAAGTTTTTTATATTTTTTTTCTCTTTAATATTGTATTCCCAATTTTTGTAATTTAGAACCAATATTTTTTATTTATTT
>JAVBUL010000189.1:0-18495 GCA_031555415.1 Lachnospiraceae bacterium
TAGAAAATATCCTCTAAGTAGTGCTTCTCTATTTTGTTTGTCTTCTCAGTAAAATTGTAATCCTTGTACACTCTTTCATATAACTGTAAAAAAGTAGTCAAAAAAGTGGTCAACTGACTATTCGAAGCCTTACAAACCCACAATAAACAGCGTGATTCTGCGAAGTACGCTAGGGTTTATTTATCCAACGTCTTCATCGTCGGGAACAATAAAACATCCCTAATAGCTGCCGAATTAGTAAGCAACATTACCATTCTATCAATACCAATTCCAATACCACCTGTAGGAGGCATACCTATCTCCAAAGCATTAAGGAAATCTTCATCTATACTATTCGCTTCTTCATCACCCTGAGCCTTTAACTCCTCTTGTGCCAAAAATCTTTCTCTCTGGTCAATTGGGTCATTTAACTCTGAATAAGCATTTGCCATTTCTCTTTGTGTTATGAAAAGCTCAAATCTCTCAGTATAATCTGGATTCTCTGGCTTCTTCTTTGTAAGTGGTGAAATCTCAATTGGATGATCCATTACAAATGTTGGCTGTATAAGCTTGTCTTCAACATACTCCTCAAAGAATAAATTAAGGATATCTCCCTTTTTATGTCTCTTTTCATAGTGAACTTTATGCTCATCAGCAAGCTTTTTAGCTTCTTCATCTGTTTTAACATCTGTAAAATCAACACCTGCATACTTTTTAACAGCATCAAGCATTGTTATTCTTTCAAATGGCTTTGATAAATCTATTTCTACATCACCATAAGTAATCTTAGTTGTACCAAGAACATTCTGTGCAACTGTTCTATAAAGGTTTTCGCATAAATCCATCATACCATAATAATCAGTGTAAGCTTGATATAACTCAAGAAGTGTAAACTCTGGATTATGTCTTACTGAAAGACCTTCATTTCTAAATACACGACCAATCTCATATACTCTTTCCATTCCACCTACAATTAGTCTCTTAAGATATAGTTCAAGTGATATTCTTAAATTTACATCCTCATCAAGTGAATTGTAGTGTGTAGTAAATGGTCTTGCTGCTGCTCCACCTGCATTTGCTGTAAGAACAGGAGTTTCAACTTCCATAAAACCTTGTCCATCAAGACATCTTCTGATTTCGCTTAAAATCTTTGAACGCTTAACAAAAGTATCCTTTACTTCCTGATTCATAATAAGATCTATGTATCTTTGTCTATAACGTGTATCAGTATTTGTAAGACCATGAAACTTCTCTGGCAATATCTGAAGGCTCTTTGTAAGTAAAACTACATCTGTAGCATGAATTGATTTCTCACCGGTCTTTGTCTCAAATATCTTTCCTTTAATACCAACAATATCACCTGCATCATACTTCTTAAAGTCTGCATAAGACTCTTCACCGATATCATCTCTGGCAACATATATTTGAATATTACCTTGTAAGTCCTGAATATTGCAAAATGAAGCCTTACCCATTACTCTCTTGGTCATAATTCTTCCTGCTACTGAAGTTTCTGTATCTTTAAGTGTTTCAAAATTTTCTTTTATCTCTGCACTATGATGCTTTACATCATACTTCATTATCTCAAAAGGATTTTTTCCTCTTTCTTGCAAATCTGCAAGCTTTTCTCTTCTAACCTTTAATAATGCATTTAAATCCTGTTGTGTATTCTGTTCAGACATAGTTACTTCCTCTCTAATTTACCTTTAATAATTATATTGTACACTAATTAACTCTTTGAATATCAAGTACTTTATACTCTATTACTCCGTACTCTGTATCAACTTTAATCTTATCTCCAATTTTCTTACCTATAAGCGCCATGCCTACTGGTGATTCATTTGAGATTTTATGCTCTAAGCTGTTTGTTTCTGTTGAACCAACAATTTTAAATTCTACTTCTTCTTTATATTCTTTATCTAAAACTGTTACCTTACATCCAACATTTATCTTTTTTAAATCGATTTCATCTTCATCAACAACTTCTGCATTGCTTAATATTTTTTCGATTTCTTCAATTCTAGTTTCAATATCTCTTTGCTCATCTTTTGCTGCATCGTATTCAGCATTTTCTGATAAATCTCCCTGTTCTCTTGCCTCTTTTATTTTTTCAGCAACTTCTTTTCTTTTTACAAGCTTTAAATCTTGTAATTCCTCTTCTAACTTTGTTAATCCTGCATATGTTAATATATTCTTCTTTTCAGCCATTTCCCTGCTCTCCTATCATTTTTCCAATACATTTTTTTATTTTATTTTTTAATACCAATCAGTGTATTATATAATACATCACATTTTATTGTCAAGTCTAAACGTTGGCTTTTGTATAAGCAATGTAAACCATATCTTAATTACAAACATAAGCGAAATCGTTGCATATTCAATATATGGCGCTATTACTGGTATCATTCCCACTAAATGCAGAATTATCAACGCCATAAATGCTTTTATAAATGACATTCTGCTTTTTCTAAGTTTATCCGCATACTTTTCCATATTATTTTCTTTGTAGTACTTAATCGTCTTATTAAGAAAATCTCCGTAAAATAAAAGTTCTAACAGATAAAACAATGCCATTAGTCCCTTGGTTATCTCAAGGTAATATGGAAGAAAAAGTCCAAATATCCATAATGCGCATGAAGCTATAATTAACCGCATTGCATCTTTTTTAAGCTTTTCCATATACTCTAGCTTACACTCTTCAAAAAGTTCCTTTACACCTAAAAAAATAATAAAATATCCTATAAAACTAGGTAATATTTGAAACTGTCCTAAATAGTCTGGTATAAATAAATCTCCATCTAGATTGATATGTAAACCGCTTATTAGAACGCCCCATAAGACTTTCTTATAACCACTACTTATCATATTATCTTTGCTCCTTTCTTATACATCTTTTAATGTATTTTTTAACATTTGTTCAAGTTCATCGTAGTCCTGAATAAGATTAACATTATTTCTAATAGTAGTTGCATATCTCATTCCGGTTACATACCATGCCACATGTTTTCTCATTTCCCTTACTCCTGTATATTCCCCTTTATATTCTATAAGCATCTTTCCATGCCTTAGTATCATGTCTAGAATTTCTTTTGTGCTTGGCTTATCTAACAATTCTCCTGTTTTTAAGTAATGACTACATCTTTTAAAAATCCAAGGGTTTCCCATCGCTGCTCGTCCTATCATAACGCCATCACAACCAGTTTCTTCTATCATACGTTTTGCATCTTCTGGCTTTGAGATATCTCCATTTCCAATAACTGGTATTTTTACAGCTTCTTTTACCTGCCTTATAATATCCCAATCAGCTTCTCCTGAGTAGTACTGCATTCTTGTTCTTCCATGAACTGTTACCGCAGATGCACCATTTGCCTCCATTATTTTTGCAAATTCTACTGCATTTATACTATCGTCATCAAAACCTTTTCTAAACTTTACTGTAATAGGTTTTTTGCATTTTTCTACCATGCTTTTTACTATTTCGCCTGCTAATCTAGGATTTTTCATAAGTGCAGAACCTTCACCATTATTTACTATCTTTGGCACAGGGCATCCCATATTTATATCAATAAAGTCATAACTGTTATTTTCTATTTTTGATGCAATTTCTGCCATTATATCTTTATCTGAGCCAAATAATTGAACTGCAACTGGTGATTCTTTTTTATCAACGCGTAGTAATTCATCTGTATTTTTATTATTATATAATATCGCCTTTGCACTAACCATTTCTGTATACATAAGTCCACAGCCCTGTTCCTTGCAAAGCATTCGAAATGGCAGGTCTGTAACTCCTGCCATAGGTCCTAATGCAATATTATTTTCAATTTCAACATTACCTATCTTTAGCATTCAATTTCTTCTCCTAAGAAAAATACCTTATAATACATTTCTAGCGCTTCTAACATTTCTGCTTTAGTATTTTGTAATTGTTTTATCTTTAGACCACATCCAATGTCATCAAAAAGCAAATCTCCCTCATCACATAAGACACTAAACTCTAAAATGCCTTCCTCATTATATTCTAATGTCAATATCCCACCTACATCTTCTGTAAATAGTACACACATTATCTTTAAATCATCCTTAATAGAATCCGGAAGACCATCAAACTCATCATTAAAATAATATTTTTGTTCATAGCTGTTTGAACCACACAGAACCTTTTTATTTTTATAGACATCGTTATACATAACCATATACTCCTCTTACTGATACTTCTCCGGACATAACCTTTTAAGTCTTGCCATCTTTTTCAATTCTTAACTCTCCATCATCATCTATGCCCTTTGATATAGCTTCGATTTTATCTTGACCTCTCATTATAATCACTGTCTTATCATAATGTACAAGATATTTATTATATTCATCCTTTATAAAGGATAAATCTCCTATTTTCATAAATTCATTATAATATGCCTCAAATGCGTTTAAAACACTTAAGATTATATCGCTTCTTTTATAGTCTTTTGAAGTAATCATTTTTACTGATGTCGCAATATCTTTTAAGTCTTCCGGCATATCAGTGTTATTTATATTTATTCCAATTCCAACAACTACATAATTTATGTAATCTCGCTCTGTACTCATTTCAACAAGTATGCCACATAGTTTTTTATTGTCATAAATAACGTCATTTGGCCATTTTATTTGGGACTGTAAACCACAGCTTTCTTCTAACCCCTTCATAACAGACATAGCCGTTAATATTGTAATCATAGAAGCTTTTGTCGGTGACAAGTCAGGTCGTATAAGAAGAGTCATGTATATACTTTTTCCTTTTGGTGACTCAAAGCCTTTAGCTCTTCTTCCTCGCCCGTTAAATTGAGAATCAGCAACAACAAGTGTTCCGCTTATTTCCCCTTCTTCTCCTAATATCTTTGCCCTAATATTTGTAGAGTCTGTTTCATCAAGGTAAATAACTTTGTTAATCAGATTACTTTTTGAAAGAGTACTTTCAATTTCACTCTTGGACCAAACATCAGAATATGAAGATATTCTATATCCCTTATTTGTTGAGGATTCTATCTCATATCCTTCTTCCTTAAGCTGATTAATAACCTTCCATATAGCTGTACGTGAAACTCCAAACTTCTCACATATTTCCTGACCCGATATATAATTTTTAGTACCCTTTAAACATTCTAGTACCTTTGTTTTTAACATATACACTCCTTAAAAGCCTATAGAACTGTTATATAACCTATAATGCTAATAACAATAAGTCCTATCGATGCAATGCCCAATACTAATGCTCTTGACATTTCTGACATCTTATAATGCTTTATCGCCAATATTATATTCATTAATGCTGACACTGTAAACAATACCGGAAATAGTATTATATACTTATTTACGTCTATTATAATGACAATCCCTAATATTATAATCGCAATCGCCAACATAATATTTATTACATCCATTGCAACACCGATATGCCTAAATGTTTTATGTCTATTACTATACATACTAATCCTCGCTCTGCATTTCCATTCCAAGTGTCGCTGCCATAATAGCCTTAATAGAATGCATTCTATTTTCAGCCTCATCAAATACTACTGACTTAGCTGATTCAAACACCTCATCTGTTACCTCTATCTCTGTTAGTCCAAATTTCTCATAGACTTCTTTTCCAATAGTTGTTTTTAAATCATGGAAAGCTGGAAGACAGTGCATAAATATCGCATCTTCTTTTGCATTTTCCATTACCTTTTTATTCACCTGATATGGTAAAAGTTCCTTTATTCTGCTTGCCCAAACTTCGTCAGGCTCACCCATTGAAACCCAAACATCAGTATAAACTACATCTGCATCCTTTGTTCCTTCTATCACATCTTCTGTTAAAGTAATAGTTGAACCTGATACATTTGCGTATTCTTGACACTGATTTACTAATTCTTCATCAGGGAAATATGTTTTTGAAGTACAAGCTGTAAAATCAATTCCCATCTTTGAACATGCTATCATGAGCGAATTTCCCATATTGTATCTTGCATCGCCCATATATACTAATTTTAGCCCTTTAAGCTTGCCTTTATGCTCTTTAATTGTCAATAAGTCTGCTATCATTTGAGTCGGATGATATTCGTTTGTAAGTCCATTCCAAACCGGAACTCCTGCATGTTTTGCAAGTTCTTCTACTATCTCCTGACCAAATCCTCTATATTCAATGCCTTCATACATTCTACCCAATACTCTCGCTGTATCGGCTATACTTTCTTTTTTGCCAATTTGCGATCCTGCTGGGTCAAGATATGTACTTCCCATTCCAAGGTCATGTGCCGCAACTTCAAAAGCACATCTTGTTCTTGTGCTCGTTTTTTCAAATATAAGTGCAACATTTTTCCCCTGTAACTCGTCAACTCGGATTCCTCTTTTTTTCTTATCCTTTAAATAAGCTGAGAAATCTATCAAATATTCAATTTCTTCAGGTGAAAAATCTTTTAACGTGAGAAAGTTACGTCCTTTCAATGTATTCATGTGCATGCTCTCCTTTTGCAAATAATATGTCTATTTTACCCCAATTTACCAATAATATCAACAAGAAATTATAGTACTAACATTTTGACAAAAAAATGAGAAACTTCACCAGTGGCAAAATTTCTCGTTTTATTTTATTCTTTAACAAAAATGTTGAAGAATTTATTTCTTTGCTATCTCTGTTATAGATGTTACTGTACTTGCTAATGATTGTATCTCTGATGGTATTATTATCTTTGTTGCCTGACCATCAGCTGCCTTTGCAAAAGCTTCATAACTTTTTAGTTTAAGTACTGCATCATCTGCACCTGCTTCTTTTAAGAATCTTATACCATCTGCATTTGCCTGCTGAATAGCAAGTATAGCCTGAGCCTGACCTTCAGCTTCTTTAATTGTAGCTTCTTTTGTTGCTTCCGCTCTAAGTATTTGAGCATGCTTATCAGCTTCTGCGTTAAGAATAACTGATGCTTTCTTTCCTTCTGCAACAAGGATTGTTGACTTCTTTTCACCTTCTGCGATAAGAATTGCCTCTCTTCTTTCACGCTCTGCCTTCATCTGCTTTTCCATAGAATCTTGAATAGCTGCCGGTGGCATAATGTTTTTAAGCTCAACTCTGTTTACCTTAATTCCCCAAGGGTCAGTTGCTAAATCAAGAGATGCTCTCATCTTTGTGTTTATAGTTTCTCTAGATGTAAGTGTTTCATCAAGTTCCAAATCACCAATTATATTTCTAAGTGTTGTAGCTGTAAGATTTTCAATAGCCATAATAGGATTTTCTACACCATATGCAAAAAGCTTTGGATCTGTTATTTGGAAAAATATTACTGTATCAATTCTCATTGTAACATTATCCTTTGTAATAACAGGCTGTGGTGGGAAATCTACTACTTGTTCCTTTAAAATTACCCTTTTTGCCACTTTATCAAGTATAGGTAATTTAAAATGTAATCCTACTGACCATGTTTCTTTGTAACCACCAAGCCTTTCAATAACGAAAGCTTGTGCCTGTGGTACAATCTTGATACAACTAGCTATTATTATCAATAATACTACTATAATAATAATCGTTGCAATAATACTTGATGGTATTTCTGTTGAGTTTGCCATAATTGACTTCATATCTTTACTTCCTCCCTTTGCTTTTAAGCTATTTTAATTATTTTTAATATAATTCATAGGCTGTACAATAACCTTTACGCCCTGCACTTCTATGACTTGAACCAACGTATCACTTGGAATTATCATTCCATCCTCTGTCGTTCTTGCCATCCACTCATTTCCATTGATTCTTACCAATCCAATCTCATTGTAATTATCAATAGTTTCTGTTACCTTTACCGTCTTGCCCACAATCTCATCTACATTAGTTTTTATAGTGTTCTTATTCACATATTTCGATGCCAGCGGTCTTGTAACAAACAAAAGCACACTCGACACTGCAAAAAACACCACAATCTGTATCCCCAAATTCACATCCGCCAACGATAGCAAAAATGCCACAATCGCCCCGCCAGCAAACCATACCGTCGTCAACCCAAGCGTTATCACTTCAAACACAATAAGCACTATAAAAGTAATTAACCAAAACATTGATTCCATGACGTTTCCTCCTACTCTTTAATCATTACTACTATAATACAATATTTATCCCCTCATTTCAATAAATTCCCCCCACTTTCTTTTTTTTTAAGAATTCCAAATATTGAAGAAGCACATTATATAAATTTATCCAATCGCTTTAAATAAATTAATTTATTTAAAACATACCATACAGTTATTTTAAAACATATACATTATATAATCCCACCAAAGCGAAAAAACTACTGTCGCACCAATCAAAAACGAAGGTTTAACTGCCCTTGCAGTTAAACCTTCGTTTTTGCAATCTTCGGCGCCGGCCGAAGATTTTTTACTTACGTCTATAGAACACCTGATTACAAATTATCGAATATTCCGCATAAGAATCATAGTTAGCCGATCTTAATGAACAGAAATTTGTATACCTAGGTACGTTGTTTATTCCTGATAAAGCATCTTTTGCTGCTTGTATCGATTCAGCGTTTGGTCCATTTGCTATTACTCTACTTAATGCACCCAATGGAACTACTGAAAACTGACCCTTAGCATATACAACATCGTAAATCGTACTTCCATAAGCTCCACCATTTAATCTATTAAGAACTACATTTGCAACCGCTAGTTTTCCTTCATAGCTTTCATATCCAGCTTCTGAGCATACTAAACATGCAAGTAAATAAGCATCTTCTTCTGTTACATTATATGCAGATGTCTGTACTGTATCTACAAACTTGCTATTATCTATTGCTCTTTGAATAGCTGCTGCCTCATCTGCTTTTCTTTGTTCTTCTGCTGCCTGTTCTGCTGCAATTCTTTCTTGCTCAATTCTAATAGCTTCTAGTTCTTCTTCGATTGTTACACCGCTTCCAATCTGATAATAATAATTCAGATATTCTGAAGCAATATAAGCTTCTTTACCTATATAATTAACTTTTGTCCAGTCACCTTCAATAGATATTACTTCAACTTCAACGCCTGTATTAATAACTGCAATAATATCATAATCAGTACCTGGCCCCTTACGTACTCTTAAGGTATCTGTATTTGACACTGCATACCTAGCACATACTTCAGCGATATGTTCTTCTACCGCTTTGCCAAACCAAGCGTAATCATTATTGATATATCCTTCTGCGTTTCCTGATGATATCTTTGACCACTGGTCTCCTTTTTCTATAACATCTCCACCGCCACCAGCATAAACTTTACCAACTATTTCTGCATCTGTTGAAGGTGAAACTCTCACATTCAAATACTCGCTAGCATTTACAAGAAATGTATTCTCATATTCGCTTGTTTCTGGTTCTGTTACCGGTTCAGTTTCTTTTTCTGTTTCTACTTCTGTTTCTGGTTCTGTCTCATTTTCACTATTAAGTGTCAAAAGTGTTGAACCAACTAATATGCTGTCTACATTTGAAAGTGATACTATATCATTTGAAAGTAATTGCATCCCTTCGCCCGATAAAGCTTCGTCTTGCACATTTTCACTTCCTGTTTCCAAGTTACCATTGCTGTCTTTTAAGCCGCTAACAATTAGTACCATAATTGCCACAAACAAAATGCTTGATGTAATAAGAGCAATTATCTTGTCTTGCTTATTAGCCTTCATAAAGATCCTCCAATCTGTGGTTTTGCCACATACATGTTACAGTTTTGTTAACTTTATTAAGTTATCTTTAGCATAATAGCAAAGTTTAAATTCGATGTCAACCCCCCTTGCGTAGCTTCCGTCTTGACACACTTTCCAGACCTAGCTATTTTAAAGGGTTTTCTTCACTTACGACAAAAAACAATTCCGACACTTTATTAAATTGTATATTGATTCGGGGCAATTTCACATTTTCTTCTTAGCTTCATACATTAAAATCGCAGAAGCTATAGCTGCATTTAGTGATTCCACTTGGCCACACATGTGGATTTTAACGAGTTTATCAGCTTTTTCGCTTATTTCTTTTGACAAGCCATTTGCCTCATTTCCTATAAGAAATGCTGTCGAACTATTATAATTTTCATCATCAAAATAGTTTTTCCCATTCAAATGTGCTGCATAAACTTGTATATCTTTTTTCTTCATTTGAGCAATTGTATTTTCTAAATCATCAGAAATAATAAACGGTACTCTAAAAATCGACCCCATCGTTGAGCGTATCACCTTTGGATTGTGTATATCCACAGTGTTTCTACTAATAATAACAGCTGAAACACCTGCACCTTCTGCTGTTCTAAGCATTGTACCTAGATTTCCAGGATCCTGAATATTTTCCAATATCAAGAAAAGTTGCTTTCTATTATTATCCAGAATTTTTTCCAAATTATACTCATTTTGTCTAACTATTGTTAATATCCCTTGTGGAGTCACTGTTTCAGATATTTGATTAAATACATTATCTTTTACTATAATGTAGTCTTCCAACTCATCTATATGTTCCTTTTCAAAGCTTTCTGAAACATATACTGAAACGATTCTATCTTTAGGTGTTTCTTTATACATCTTTATGCCTTCTACTACAAACACTTTATCTTTTTTTCTCATAGACGACTTATTCTGTAAACCTATCAGATACTTTATCTGGGTATTTGAAGCTGAACTTATAAACAGTTTTGAGCTCATATCTATTTACCTTGACAAAAGTTTACATACATTAAATTGATATTCTGATATGTCTTTTTGCATAGCAAGTGCTTCGTCTATTTCAAAATCTTTGTATTCACCTTTACTATATGCAACTACACGGTTACTCTTTCCTTGACACAATAAATCAACAGCATATGAACACATAATGGTTGCATATACTCTATCCTTACAGGTTGGGCTTCCACCACGCTGCATATGTCCTAATATAGTAGCTCTAGTTTCCATACCTGTCGCAGCTTCTATACGTTTTGCCATACTTGATGAATGTCCGATACCCTCTGCATTCACAATAATATGATGTTTCTTTCCTTTTTTTCTTGACTCTATAATATGATTTATAATCTTTTGCTCATCATGATCGTAGCGTTCAGGAAGAAGTACGTCTTCTGCTCCATTTGCCAAGCCACACCATAAAGCTATGTATCCCGCATGACGACCCATAACCTCAATTATACTGCATCTTTCATGAGATGTAGATGTATCACGTACTTTATCAATCGCTTCCATCGCTGTATTAACAGCTGTATCAAATCCTATAGTAAATTCTGTACAAGCAATATCTAAATCTATAGTTCCTGGAACTGCAATTGTATTAATTCCTAAATGTGAAAGCTTTTGAGCTCCTTGGAATGAACCATCTCCACCAATTACGATAAGACCATCAATTCCATGCTTTCTACAGATTTCTGCTCCCTTTGCTTGGCCTTCTTTTGTCTTAAACTCATCACATCTTGCTGTACCAAGTATTGTTCCGCCTCGCTGAATAATATCTGATACTGTAGATGGTCCCATATCTATAATTTCTTCATCCAAAAGCCCTAAATATCCTCTCATTATCCCCTTTACCTGTTTCCCATTTGCTAGTGCTGTTCTAACTGCCGCTCTTATCGCAGCATTCATTCCAGGGGCATCTCCTCCACTAGTAAGTACACCTATTGTTTTTATCTCTTTAGCCATATTGCATCCTCCGTTCTCCTGATGTCTGACATATAAAACTTATACCCTCGCATTTTGTCTAATCCATCTAATTGTAATACTATTTTCTTCACTTTTCAATATAATTTTTTTTAGGTGTTTTTATTTTACATGCTATTTTATACCAATATTCCCATCACCATATTTTCGCTTTAACTGCTCTACTAAAAATGTATCTGCTGATACATTTGCCGATGGTGGCAATATTTTCTTAGCTTTTTCTTCTTTAAGATAAATAACGACTATATCTTTTCCATCGGATTCCCTTAAATCATTCATAAGTTCTGATTCCTTTTCTTCATAGTCTGCCATATTCTCAAATTGAACCCAAAGCTGTCTTGATATATCACTAAATTCCATTAATGATTCACATATAAGCTTTGCATTTTCTTCATCATTAGCTGACACTCTTCCTTTAATAAACACTTTATTGTCAACTGATATGTTACTGCGTAGTTTCTCATAATCCTTTGGAAAAAATATTACTTCTACTATGCCATACAAATCCTCTACTGTAATAAATGCCATTACTTTATTGTTTTTTGTAGTTTTAACTGTAACAGATGTAATCATTCCGCCTATTGTTTCTTTAGCACCATCTGTAACGCCACAAACACCTTCTTCATTTAGTTCAAAATCCTTAGTGGTCTTAGTTATTTGCTTTCTCCACTTAGTCTCATATTCTTCAAGTGGATGTCCGCTAATATAATGACCAATAAACTCCTTTTCAAATCCTAACAGCTCTTCTTTATCAAACTCATTAACATTTGGAAGTTTTATCTCAAAATCCTGTTTCATGTCTTCATCTACAATATCAAACAATGTCATTTGTCCAGCCATAGATTTTTTCTTTGATTGTGTAATATTATCCATTATCATCACATAAACAAGCATTTTTTGACGTCTATTACCATCAAAAGCATCTAGTGCTCCTGCTTTTATAAATGATTCAATTGTTTTTTTGGTAATTTCTTTGTCTATAAGTCTTTCAATTAAATCCGAAAGGTTCTTATATTTCCCCCTTTGATTTCTTTCTTCAACAATATTGTCTATAACCGTTCTTCCAACACTTTTAAGTGCACAAAGTCCATATCTTATAGCATTGTCTTTAACAGAAAAACCACTTTCACTCTCATTTATATCAGGAGGTAAAATCTTTACTCCCATTGATTTACATGTAATAATGTATTCTGTTACTTTTGATACATTATCAATAACAGAAGTCATAAGCGCTGCCATATATTCAACAGGATAGTAATACTTTAAGTATGCTGTCTGATATGCTACTACTGCATAGCAAGTAGAATGAGCCTTGTTAAACGCATACTTAGCAAAATCTATCATTTCATCATATACTTTATTTGCTGTCACTTCATCAATACCATTATTTATACAGCCTATTACGCCTTCTTCCTTATTTCCATAGACAAAGTTCTTGCGTTCTTTTTCCATAACATCTGCTTTTTTCTTTGACATTGCTTTTCTAAGCAAATCACTTCGTCCCAGTGTATAACCTGCAAGATCCCTAACTATCTGCATTACCTGTTCTTGGTATACGATACATCCATATGTATTTTTTAGTATAGGTTCAACCTGCGGACATGTATATACTACTGTTTCCGAGCTGTTTTTTCCCTTTAGATACTTAGGAATAAAGTCCATTGGTCCCGGTCTGTATAAAGCTATTCCTGCAATAATATCTTCAAGGCTTTCCGGATGTAATTCCTTCATAAAGCTCTTCATTCCCGCACTTTCAAGCTGGAATATACCTTCTGTATGCCCTGTACCTATAGATTCAAGTACAACCTTATCATCAAAATCTATTTCTTCTAATATAATACTTTTCCCTGTATTTGACTTTATTATCTTCACTGCGTTTTGAAGTACAGTAAGTGTTCTAAGTCCAAGGAAATCCATCTTTAAAAGTCCGAGTTCTTCAAGTGTAGTCATTACATATTGAGTTGTAATAGTTCCGTCAGATGACTTAGATAATGGAACAAACTCATCTACTGCTTTCGAACTAATAAGAACTCCGGCAGCGTGCATTGATGAATGTCTCGGCAAGCCTTCAAGTCTTTTTGACATATCTAAAAGATACTTTATCTGTGGGTCATTGTCATAGCTTTGTCTAAGTATAGGATTGCTCCTTAACGCCGACTCAATAGTCACGTTTAACTCGTTTGGTATCATCTTTGCAATCAAATCCACCTGAGCATATGGCATATCCAAAGCTCGTCCAACATCTCTTATTACACCCTTTGCCGCTAATGTACCAAATGTAATAATCTGGGCAACTTGCTCTTTTCCATACTTATCAACAACGTAATCAATGACTTCTCCACGTCTTTCAAAGCAAAAATCTATATCTATATCCGGCATACTAATTCGTTCCGGATTAAGAAATCTTTCAAAGAGAAGACTATACTTAATAGGATCTACATCTGTTATTTCAAGTGTATATGCTACTATACTTCCTGCTGCAGAGCCTCTTCCTGGGCCTACTATTATGTCGTTACGTTTAGCGTAATCAATAAAATCCCATACAATTAAGAAGTAATCAATAAATCCCATATTCTTTATAACGGAAAGCTCGTAATCAAGTCTTCCTTTGACTTCTTCGTCCTCATAATTATCTCCATAACGCTTTTTTAATCCTTCAAAGCAAAGATGGTAAAGATAATTCCAAGATGCCTCACCTTCTTCGTTTTCACTGTCCCAAAATTCCTTTGGCACTTCATACTTTGGAAGCTTTCTAACGCCAAACTCAATCTCAACATTACACCTTTGTGCTATTTTGTGAGTATTTTCAATAGCTTGTAGTGCATATGGAAATAAAGCCTTCATTTCTTCTTCTGATTTTAAGAAATACTGGCCTCCGTCATATCTCATTCTGTCTTCATCTGACACCTTTTTTGCTGTCTGTATACAAAGAAGTATATCATGTGCGATATTATCTTCTTCATTTATGTAATGAATATCATTGGTAGCAACCAATTCCATTCCTAATTCCTTACTCATCCTCATAAGGTCCATATTGACCTTTTTCTGAGTTTCTATTCCATGATCCTGAAGCTCCAAAAAGAAATTTCCTTTTCCAAATATTTCTTCATATCTTTTCGCCGCATCACAAGCATCATTATACATACCTCTTGCAAGAAAACGCTGTACTTCTCCTGCCAAACATGCACTAAGTGCAATTATCCCTTGTGAATATTCCTTAAGAACTTCATAATCCACTCGAGGTTTATAGTAAAAGCCCTCAACAAATCCCTTTGATACAATTTTCATTAAGTTATGATAACCTATATCATTTTCTGCCAAAAGAACAAGATGATAGTATCTATCTTCTCCTGCATTCGGTTCTTTATCAAATCTCGAACCGGGAGCAACATATATCTCACACCCCAATATAGGCTTAATTCCAGCAGCCTTAGCTGCCCTATAAAAATTAACCACGCCATACATAACACCATGATCTGTTATTGCAAGGCTGTCCATATTCAATTCTTTAGCTCTTGCAACTAACTCTTCTATCTTACAAGAACCGTCTAGCAGACTGTACTCTGTATGTACATGTAAGTGTGTAAATGCCATTTTTTTCTCCTATAATTTTCAAAAAGCGTCCACTCGCGTGGACGCTAGCAAGTTACAATTTATTTGTTGCTAAGATATTCTTCTATACTAGCAATCGCATCTTCTTCGTCGTTTCCTTCAGCCGAAACCATTACTGCTTCTCCGGCAGCTAATCCAAGTGTCATCATACCCATTATACTTTTAGCGTTAACCTTTTTGTTTTCATATTCCACATAAATAGAGCTCTCAAACTTACTTGCTACTTGTACAAATAATGCAACTGGTCTTGCTTCTAATCCTGTTTTAATTTCAATAGTCATGTTTTTGGTAATCATCACCAAATTTCCTCCTTGTTTCTTACTTTTTCCTTAATTCATCTGCTATTTCTTCCAACTTCCTTAACCTATGGTTCACTCCTGACTTCCCTACAGGCGGATACACTAGGTTTCCCAATTCATTAAGAGATGCTTCTGGATTTTCAAGTCTTACTATCGCCATATTTAAAAGTGGCTCCTTTAAGCTTTCTAATCCTCTTAATTCCCTTATCAACATAATATCTTCAATTTGTTTAACTGCTGCTGCAACACTTTTTTTAATGTTTGCAGTTTCACAATTAACCTTACGATTAACGGTGTTTCGCATATCTTTTAGGATTCGTACATTCTCCAAATCCATGAGCGAGACATGAGCCTCCATAACATTCAATATACTTACTATGCTCTCGCCCTCTTTGATATATACCACAAAATGCTTCTTTCTTTCAACTATTTTTGCATCAATTTCAAAAAAATTAATAATTTCGCATAGTTGTTTAGCTTTATCATATGTACTACATACAATTTCAAAATGATATGACTTCTCCGGTGTACTTATCGAGCCTGATGTCAAAAATGCTCCTCTTATAAAGGCTCTTTTGCAGCAACTATTTCTTATTATAATATTGCTTACAATAGATAAGTTTTCCTTTATTTGAAAATTTTCGTCAATCAGCTTTGTTGCTTGCAGTATTCTCACTGCATCTTTATGCTCATTTACAGTCACAATAAAAATCTTACCTTTTTTGATTCCTGCATTTTGTCTTATGGTAATTTCAGCTCTTATATTAAATGCTTTTTTGATTAATGTAAAGTACTTTCTTGCAACTGTTATATTTTCAGTTTGAATTTTTGTACTATATCTATCTTCACTTGAAATCACAATTCGTCCGCAAAGGCTTATAATTGCTGATATTTCTGCAATTATACAATGCCTTGCATTTGGAATTTGCCTAGATAATTCTTCTTTTACATTTCTTGAAAATGACATTTTGTATCCTCTCACTTATGGCAAGAAGACTCCCCGAGGCTTCTTGCGGATAAAGAATTTGTTCTTTAATTCTTTATCCTATTCAATATTTATATCACGATGAGTTATTTTTATACCATACTCAGCTTTTTCTTTCAAATTCTCAAATAATTTATTTGCTATTGTTACAGATCTATGTTTTCCACCGGTACATCCGATACTTATTACCAACTGGTTTTTTCCCTCTGCTACATAATTCGGCACTAAAAAATTTATCATATCATTTAGTTTATCCAAAAATTCTGTAGATACAGATGAATTTAAAACAAAATCATTTACTTCCTTATCATTACCTGTTTTTCTTTTGAGGCCATCCACATAGAACGGATTTGGCATAAATCGTACATCAAACACCAAATCCGAATCAATCGGTATGCCATATTTAAATCCAAAAGAAACGATATTTATAAATAAATTCTTATATTTTTTATTGTCAATAAATATACTCTCAATCTCATTTCTAAGTTCTTTTGTAAGCATATTGTCTGTTTCTATTATGTAATCAGCATTTCTTTTTAGAATTGCAATCTCACTTCTCTCCCTAGTAATACCTTCATCAACTCTTCCTTCTGCCACCAAAGGATGAGAGCGTCTCGTTTCCTTAAAACGCTTAATAAGAATCTCGTCACTTGCATCAAGAAAAAGTATTTCACACATTTTTCCCTCATATTTAAGTTGCTTGATTACATCGCTAAACTCAATAAGATTTCCACTTCTAATATCAATCCCTAGTGCAACCTTATCAATATCACCCATTGATTTAAAAGATAGGTCCGCAAACTTCTTTATAAGCTGTACCGGCAAGTTATCCACGCAAAAATAACCAATATCTTCTAATATTTTCATTGCTGTACGTTTGCCTGCCCCAGACATTCCTGTTACAATCACAAATCTTATCATAGCTACTCCATTCCTATTATTTTAACTTCTGCTTCTAATTCGACTCCAAACTGACTTTTTACTTTTTCCTTTACACCTTCTATAACGTCAAGTACATCAGTTGCTGTAGCATTTCCGGCATTTATTACAAATCCACAATGTTTTGGTGAAACCATAGCATCTCCTACCCTAAAACCTGATAAACCTGCATCCATAATAAGTTTTCCTGCAAAATAACCTTCCGGACGTTTAAATGTACTTCCTGCACTAGGATATTCTAAAGGCTGCTTTTCTCTTCGTGCATTTGATAACATAGTCATTTTTTCTCTTATCTCTTCTTTTATGCCTTTAGTCAACTGAAAAACTGCTTCTAAAACTATGTATTCGTTTTCTTCTACTATACTATGTCTGTACGATAGATCAAGCTTATCTGCTGATAACTCAAATATTTCTCCTTTGTTATCCATAAGCTTAACGCTTAAAAGGACATCTTTTATCTCTCCGCCATATGCACCTGCATTCATTACTACCGCTCCACCTACGCTTCCCGGTATTCCTGCTAAAGTTTCCATACCCGTAAGCTCATTTTCTGCCGCTAACTTTGCTGCTTTTGATAATAATGCTCCTGCTCCTACTGTCAATATTCCATTTCCATTCTCATCAAACTTAACTTCTATGTTTTCAAATGCTTCACCTAGTTTTATAATTATCCCCTTATAACCTCCATCTCTTACAATAACATTACTTCCATTTCCTAACAAATAATACTCTATACCACCTTTTTCCAATCTGCTTATAACATTTGATAATGACAGCAAAGATGGTGGTGTAACAAAATACTCTGCTACTCCACCTACCTTAAATGTTGTATGTTTGCTCATAGGTTCATTCGTTGTAATATTACTCTCTCCCACAAGAGATTTTAAATCATCATATAACATTATACCCCTCCATGCATTTCTGCAATAAGTCCATAGGCACCATATATTCCGGCATCGTTGCCCAACTGTGCTAATCTGAATTCTACATTTTTACAAGGCTTAAATACCTGCTTA
>JAVBUL010000166.1:0-29117 GCA_031555415.1 Lachnospiraceae bacterium
GAAGAGAAGTTTGAAGAAATAGCAGCTTCTTTTAGGCAAAGTTTTAGCATTTTTGATGGAGGGGCGGCATCTATTACAGAAGGAAACCTTGTTTCAAGTGGAATTAGTCAGCTATCAGAACTAAATGACTACTATAACCAAATGGGAGCAAATCCGGATGGAGATGAAGATCCTGATTCGCTTGATGAGTATGAAAAACAACAATATGAACAAGGTTTAAAGGCATCAGAAGGTATAGCGGAAGGCATAGAAAGTGCACTTAATCTATCAGGCTTAAGTGATGATGTAGGAGTTGAAGTTGATTCTCAATACGTAAAACTCACATTAAACGGAGCATTGCTATTTAATTCTGGTAGTGCAACAATAAAAGAAAGTTCATATGAATTTATTGATAAAATGGGAGATATACTAAAAAAGTATGATGATTATGATATTAAGATTATAGGTCATACTGATACAATACCCATAACTGGTGGAAAGTATGAAGATAATATGGTATTATCGTTTTATAGATCAAATTCAGTGTTTAATTATCTGAAAGATAAAAAGGGTATGGATGTAACTACGATGGAATGTGCAGCGCGAGGTGAGGTTGAACCTATAGCTTCAAATGAAACAGAAGCAGGCAGAGCTTTGAACAGAAGAGTAGAGATTATGATTTATAATGAATATGCATCTCCTAAATAAGATTTTAATATATATGAAAGGCATAGGTATATTATGAAAAGAGGATTAGTAAATTTATTAATGTTAGTTTTATTATTAACAAACATTATCCTTACGGCTATAATAGTATTTGCAGTAGTACCTGCTATGAATAATGCGAATGACCTCGTAGAAAAGGTGGCATCAGCGATAAATTTAGAAAAAGAGAATAAAAGCCAGTATACTGATGATATAAGTATAGATGATGCGGTTTTATATGAATTTTCAAATAAGCTTACAGTTGCTGTAAATAGTGGTGGCGATTCCAAAATACATTATGCACAATTTGATGTAACACTTACTCTTGATAAGCAAGATGAGACATATGATGATTATAAAGATATGCTTTTAGAAAAAGAAAAGCTTATGATATCTGAAATAGGCAATGTAGTAGCAAAATATACTATAGCTGAGATACAAAACAATAAAGAGGCTGTTTTAGAAGAAATAACCTTAGCACTTAGAAAATTGTTTAATAATTCAACATTTATATATAAGACAACTTTTAGTAATACTGTATACATGTAGTAATAATATTTCACCAGAGGTGAAATATGGAAGAACGCGAAAAGGCGTGCGTTCTTCAGGGCTTTTTGGAGAATAATAGATTCACCAAAGCAATCGATACATTAAAAAGGAGGTGAGGGTGCAGTGAGTGAAGTTTTATCACAAAATGAGATAGACAGTTTGTTGAAGGCATTAAGTACAGGTGAATTAGATGCGGATGATTATAAATCTAGTGGCGAAAAAGAAGTTAAGCATTACGATTTTTCCAGACCATCAAAGTTTTCTAAAGAGCACCTTCGTACTCTGGAGAATATATTTGAGCAATATGGAAGATTATTGTATACGAATTTACCGGCTTACCTTAGAAAAAATGTTCAAATAGAAGTGATGAATGCAGAAGCAGTTGCATATTCAGAATTTTCAAACGCACTGGCAAATCCTGCGTTACTAGGAATTATAAACTTTGCACCACTTAAGGGCAGTATAATTATGGAAATTGGATCTAACCTTGGTTTTGCATTTGTAGATAGAATGTTAGGCGGCGAAGGTGAGACTTTAGATAAAAAAAGAGACTTTACTGAGATAGAAATAATAATAATTGAAAGAATTATGAATATTTGTGTTGATTTATTGAGAGAACCGTGGCAAAATGTAATAAACATCAAACCACGACTTGAGAGAATAGAAACCAATCCTCAGTTCGCACAAATCATATCCCCATCAGAAATGACAGCTATTGTAACTATCAGTTTAAAGATTGGAGATGTGGAAGGGTTAATGAATATTTGTCTACCTTATATGACTGTTGAAGAGGTTATAGACAGATTAAATACAAAATATTGGTTTTCAGCAATGGAGCAAAAAGATGAGAATTCTTATCAAGAAGCAATAGAAACACTTATTGCGAGATCTGAAATACCAATAAGAGCAGTTTTGGGTAATAGCACTATTTCTGTAAATGACTTTGTAAATTTACAAAAAGGTGATATAATAAAGCTTAATACAGATGTTGATAAGGAATTAGAGGTGTATGTTGGTAATATAAGAAAGTTTAAAGCATTACCAGGTGCATCTAACGAAAACTATGCTGTAAGAGTAACATCTATTATTAGGGAGGAATAAAGCGATGGATGGAATGCTATCTCAAGAAGAAATTAATGCATTGTTAAGCGGAGCTGATATTGGAATGACTGAAAGTAAAAGCTCAAATAATAGTGAATTATCAGACTTAGAAAAAGACACCATGGGAGAAATCTCAAACATAAGCATGGGAACAGCTGCTACAACATTGTCATCCCTAGTTAATCAGAAAGTAGACATTACAACACCTCAGGTTAGTTTTTCTAATTGGCAGGATTTGGTCGATAGTTATGATAAACCATGTGTGTGCTTACAAATTGGATATAAAGAAGGATTGGATGGAAAAAATGTTTTAATCCTAAAAGAAATTGACGTTAAGATTATAGCAGATTTGATGATGGGTGGCGATGGAACAAATGTATCTGATAGTGAGTTAGGAGAATTACAACTAAGTGCTATTAGTGAAGCTATGAACCAGATGATGGGAACAGCTGCCACATCGATGTCATCAATGCTTAGTATGAAAATAGATATCAGTCCACCGGTTGCGAGTTTAGTTGATTTAAACGACGTAGGTGGCGAAATGGAAATAGATGAATTCTTAAGAGAGGAATTCTTAAGAATTGCATTTAGAATGACTATCGGCGATTTGGTTGATAGCGAAATTATGCAATTGTACCCAGTAGAGTTTGCAAAAACTCTTTGTAATAAATTTGGCGTCGGAGATGATTATCAAGCTCCGGTAACGCAAGAGGCAGACACAAAAGCTACATCTGCACCACCACAGCCGGTTCAGCAGCCGCCTGTGCAGCAAATGCAGCAAATGCCAGACATGGGTCAGCAGCCTATGGGACAGCAGATGAGTATGCCGATGCAACAGATGCCAATGATGGGGATGCCAATGCAACAAATGCCTATGATGGGTATGCAGGGGCAACAGATGCCGATGATGAATATGCCGATGCAAAACGTAAATGTTCAGCAGGCTCAATTTCAGGCATTTTCACCAGATATAGTAGCAGTAAACCAAAGAGAAAACATAAATTTAATTATGGATGTACCTCTTGAAGTCACTGTTGAACTGGGAAGAACTAGTAAGTCAATTCAAGATATTCTTGAGTTTGCACCTGGCACGATAATAGAACTTAATAAAATTGCAGGAGAACCCATAGACGTACTTGTAAATGGAAAGTATGTTGCCAAGGGTGAAGTAGTAGTTATCGAAGAAAGCTATGGTGTAAGGGTAACCGAAATAATAAAATAACGGTAATTATCTAATACTACAATAAATAGGAGAGAGAAATTATGGCAAAAAATATTTTAATTTGTGATGACGCAGCATTCATGCGAATGATGATTAAAGACATTTTAACAAAAAATGGTTATAATGTTGCTGGTGAAGCAGAGAATGGAATGGTAGCTGTTGAAAAGTATAAAGAGCTTAAGCCTGATTTAGTAATGATGGATATAACAATGCCGGAGATGGATGGTATTCAAGCTTTAAAGAAGATTAAAGAAAATGATGCAGCAGCTACAGTAATAATGTGTTCAGCTATGGGACAGCAAGCCATGGTTATTGAATCTATACAATCAGGAGCAAAAGACTTCATTGTAAAACCATTTCAAGCAGATAGAGTATTAGAAGCGGTAAAAAAAGCGGTAGGTTAAAATATGAACTATGTATTTGCGGCGATAAAATGGGATGGCATTATTCAACTATTAGTTGCAATACTAATGTTTGCTTTTGTAATATTTTTATGTTACTACACAACAAAGTTTGTGGCTAGGTATCAAAAAAATGTAATGAGCAAGGGTAATATTGAGATTTTAGAAGCAAAGAGAATTTCGAATAACAAGCTTATTGAGATTGTACGTATAGGCGAAGAATATTTTGCTATAGGTGTTTCTAAGGACAATATTACCATGCTCACAAAAGTGAACAAAGATACGTTGCTGATAGAAACTCCAGAAGAAAGCAAAAATGATAGTTTTAGCCAAATACTTGATAAGGTTAAAAAATTTACAAAAGATACTATCAATAAAGACAGGAAGTAAGGCAAAGTATATGACTATATTAAAAAGGCATATAAAAAAGATTTTTTTAGTTCTACTTTTAGTAAGTGGACTTATATTTATGTCACAAGATGTTGCATATGCCACTAATGAAGGAGACAATACAGCAGGTGGAGATTCATTAACAGAAGAAGCTGATATGGACAGCAATAATACACTTTTTGGAATTGACATTTCTACAAGTGGAGAAACAGGTGGAATTTCAGGTGCATTACAGATTGTAATAGTACTTACAGTTATAGCACTGTGTCCATCTATTTTGATTATGCTCACATCTTTTACTCGTATTTTGGTTGTTTTACATTTTACGAGAGCAGCGTTAAATACACAAACGGCACCGCCAAATCAAGTTTTAGTTGGTATGGCGTTGTTTTTGACTTTGTTTATCATGTCACCTATTTTTTCAAAGATATATACAGAAGCATATGTACCTCTTAGTAATAATGAGATTACGCAGGAAGAAGCGCTGGATTTAGCAGTAGCTCCTATAAGGGACTTTATGTTTAAGAATGTTGATGAAAAGGATTTAGATGCAATGTGTGGCATAGCTGGAATTGAGGATGTATCGGAATATGAGGATATACCAACTACAGTGTTGATTCCGAGCTTTATTCTTAGCGAGTTGAGAATTGCATTTTTTATTGGTTTCTTGATATATATTCCATTTATTGTAATTGATATGGTAGTTTCATCAATACTTATGTCTATGGGTATGATGATGTTACCGCCAACGACTATTTCGATGCCATTTAAAATTTTACTTTTTGTATTAGCAGATGGATGGAACTTGATTATAGTCAACCTTGTTCAAACGATAAGGATATAAGGAGGTCTAAGTATATGACGGTAGAAGCAGTACTTGATGTTGCAAGTGAAACTATATGGATAATAATTATTACATCCGCTCCTTTGTTGCTGTTGTCATTGATTATAGGTTTGGTGGTAAGTATATTTCAAACGGTGACCTCTATACAAGAGCAAACATTGACCTTCATTCCTAAACTACTTGCTATATTTATTGGCATGATGATTTTTGGTTCTTTTATATTGAATTCTATTGTGGGCTTTATGGAGCAATTATGGAGTAGCTTTGGAGATTATATTTAATGGTTAATATAACTGTTTCACAACAAGATTTTGAAGTTTTTTTTATGATATTAGTAAGAGTGGCATCATTTATATATGTGGTACCATTTTTCGGACAAGCAAATGTTCCTCAAAGAGTTAAATTAGGATTTGCGATTTGCTTATCATATATTATTTATTTGGCTCTTCCGGAACAAACATTGGAATATGACTCTACTCTGGGATATGCAACTTTGATTATAAAAGAAAGTGCAACAGGACTTCTTATAGGTTTTTCGGCATTTATATGTAATCTTATAGTTTCATTTGCAGGAAGAATTATAGATATGGATATTGGATTATCAATGGCAAATCTATTTGATCCGACAACTAGAGAGCAAATAAGTTTAACAGGTGCATTATACCAGCAAGTGTTTTTTATGATTTTTATAGTATCAAAAATGTATATGTTTTTAGTGAGTGCGGTAGTTGATTCATTTAAAGTGATTTCAATTGGAGGAATGAGTCCTAATGCTTTACTTTATGGCAAGTTTGTAGGATATCTAACAGATTACTTTGTTTTAGGATTTAGAATCGTTTTACCGATTTTTGCAGTTATACTAATAACAAATTGTGCACTCGGGATAATGACAAAAATAGCACCTCAAATTCATATGTTTTCAATAGGAATGCAGATAAAAATTTTTGCAGGGTTTATTGTTTTAATGATGACAGTGATTTTAATGCCTAATATAGCAGAATTTTTAAATGATAATATGAGAGCAATGGTATTGGAAGTGATGAAAGGTTTGACTTAATGTGAAAACAGATAAGATAAGTAGAAAATTTTATCTAAATTACAATCTTCAATTTTTTGCAAAAGATGGTCCAGGTGGTGAAAAAACAGAACCAGCTACAGCTAAAAAACTTGACGATGCAAGAAAAGAAGGTCAGGTTGCAAAAAGTCAGGAAATAGTTAATTCAGTATATTTATTAGCGATATTCAATGTACTAAAGTTTACGCTTGGTACAATAGGGGATGGGCTGATAGAGAGTTTTATAAAAAACTATAAATTAATATCAGTATATGCGACAGATGCAAGTGATATTAATTTTGGTACAGTAGGTGGTTTAGTTAGCGAAGCATTTTGGGATATATTGACTATTATTGCACCTATTTTAGCAGTTTCATTTTTAGTGAATATTGTAGGTAATGTAGTCCAAGTTAAGTGGAAACCAACATTTAAGCCTATGCAGCCAAAATTCAGCAAAATAAGTCCGGCAAAAGGATTAAAAAGACTGTTTTCCAAACAATCTTTAATAAATCTTTTGAAATCAGTGGCAATAGTAGGAATTTGTATTTATATAGTATATGATGAATGGATTTCCAATTATGGTATTATATACAAACTATATGATTTATCATTAGAAAATGCTATAATAACAGTTGGGGAATTAGTTTTAGATGTTGCCATTAAGATAAGTATGGTATATCTAGTAATTGGCATAGTGGATTTGATTTTTCAAAAAAGAAAATTTTCTGAAGATATGAAAATGACGAAACAAGAAATAAAAGAAGAATACAAAAGTACAGAAGGTAATCCTGAGACAAAGCAACAGATAAGAAGAAGAATGAGAGAAGCTTCTCAAAGAAGAATGATGCAGGCGTTACCAGAAGCAGATGTTGTAATTACAAACCCTACACATTTTGCTGTAGCTTTAAAGTATGATTTAGAAGTAGCTAAAGCACCTATAGTAATTGCAAAGGGTGAAGATTTTCTGGCTCAGAAAATCAAAGAAATAGCAAGAGAGCATAACATTGAAATTTACGAAAACAAACCATTAGCAAGAGCATTATATCAAAGCGCTGAAGTAGGTGATGAAGTACCACAGGAACTTTATCAGGCAGTAGCAGAGGTACTGGCTTTTGTATATAGCGTTAAAAATAAACACTAAGAAGAAGGAGGTAAGGAAAAATGCAAAAAACAGATCTAGGTTTAGGACTTTATTTGTTGGCAGCTATTATTTTCCTTCTTGTTCCGATGCCAAGTGCATTATTAGATGTTTTGATGGCATTTAATATTGCAATTGCATTAGTAATATTATTTAATTCAATATTTTCAAAAGAGGCACTGGAAATGTCTTCATTTCCAACGCTCCTTTTGCTTACTACGGTTTTTAGAATTTCATTAAACGTTTCTTCAACTAAATTGATATTAGGAACAGGAGATCCAGGAAAAGTAGTAGAAGCATTTGGACAATTCGTTGGAGGCGGAAGCCTTGTAATAGGTATTATCATATTCTTTATCCTTATTTTGGTACAGTTTATGGTTATTAATAAGGGTTCAGAAAGAGTTGCGGAAGTAACAGCAAGATTTACACTTGATGCTATGCCAGGTAAGCAAATGTCTATTGATGCTGATTTAAATACCGGGGCAATAAGTGATAAAGAAGCAAGAGATAGAAGAGAAAAAGTACAGCAGGAATCATCATTTTTCGGAGCGATGGACGGTGCTGTAAAGTACGTTAAAGGTGATGCAACAGTAGGTTTATTGATTACATTTATTAACTTTGTAGGAGGTATTGTAATTGGTGTTGTAATGAGTGGTATGGAGGTATCAGAAGCGCTTGATAAGTATACGATTCTTACAATTGGAGATGGTCTTGTAAGTGCTATACCATCACTTCTAATATCACTTGCAACAGGTATGCTTGTAACGAAGTCATCAAAGAATGCAGAACTTGGAGAAATTGTATTTTCACAGTTGTTTGCAATACCAAAGGTTTTATGGGCAGTGGGTGGTGCGTTAATAGTTTTAGGCGTATTAACAGACCTTCCATTTATTGTGTTTGTACCAATGGGAATTGCATGTATTATTTTAGGTATGAATATGGATAAGAATAATGCAGAGCTTGCGATACAACAAGAAGTAGGGGGAGAGGAAGAGGAAGCCGAAGAGATACGGCGACCAGAGAATGTTGTATCATTGCTTCAGGTAGATCCAATCAGGTTAGAGCTAGGCTATGGTATTATACCGCTGGCAGATACAAATCAAGGCGGAGATTTACTTGATAGAGTTGTAATGATAAGAAGGCAGATTGCGTTAGAACTTGGTACAGTAGTTCCGATTATAAGATTAATAGATAATATTCAGTTAAACCCAAATCAATACATAATTAAAATAAAAGGTATTCAGGTAAGTGAAGGTGAAATACTATTTGACCATTATATGGCGATGAATCCAGGTATGGTTGAAGAAGAAATAAATGGTATACCAACCTATGAACCATCATATCATTTACCAGCATTGTGGATAACAGAAAGTCAAAGAGAGAGAGCAGAGGCATTAGGATATACGGTAGTAGATCCACCGTCTATAATAGCTACGCATCTTACAGCAGTTATTAGAGAACATATTGATGAACTGCTTACAAGACAGGATGTTCAAAATCTGTTATCAAATATAAAGGAATCAAATCCTATGGTTGTTGATGAACTTGTTCCAAAATTACTTGGAGTTGGTGAACTTCAAAAAGTTTTACAAAACTTGCTAAGAGAAGGAATATCAATAAGAGATTTACTTACAATTGTTGAGACATTAGCAGATCATGCAGTAACTACAAGAGATACAGATGTGCTTACTGAATATGTAAGACAAAGCCTAAAAAGAGCAATATCAAGTAAGTACTTTGCACCAAATGAGACTACTATAGTAGTTACACTAGATCCATCAATAGAACAGCAGATAATGAGTTCAGTAAAGCAGACAGAGCAAGGCTCATATTTGACATTGGATCCAGAAATTACTCAGAAAATATTGAGATCTGTTGATGAAGAAATAAAGAAATTAGAGGATATGGGAAAGACGCCAATTATAGTCACGTCACCTATTGTGAGAATGTATTTTAAGCGCATGACACAAGATTATTATAAAGATTTAATCATAGTTTCATATAATGAGATAGAATCAAATATTGAATTACAATCAGTTGGGATGGTGGGCATACAATGATAATAAAAAAATTTCAAGGATCAACAGAATCAGAAGCGATAATGATGGCCAAAGAAGAGATGGGAAATGCGGCAATAGTTATGAATATAAAAACTATTAAGCACAGAGGTTTTGCCCGTCTTGTAAAAAAAGATTTTGTAGAGGTGACAGCGGCGCTAGAAGATAGGCCAATCACAGCTCCTATACCTACAAAAGTTATAGCTGAACAGATAGAAAAAAAATCTGAGGTTGATGCTTTTGAAAAAGAAACCAGTAGCGCAAGTGCTATAGAAGAAAAACTAAATAACCTTCAAAGTATATTAGAGTCAAGAATGAAGGAAAATACAGAAGGACTTTTAGAATTAGCAGCTACTAAAGAAAGTGAGCTAAAAAAAGAAGAAAATAGTATTAACTTTAAGTTTATGCAACTAATTTATAGCCAACTTTTAGATAATGAAGTGGATGAAAAATATGCAAATCAAATTATTGCAGAAATACAGTCCTCTACTAAAAAAAGTGGAAATGTAGATAGTATATTGGCAGCTATATATCAGAAGATAATATTAAAAATAGGTCAGCCAAAGCCGATAGAGATAGAAGATGGAAAGACAAAAGTAGTATTTTTTGTTGGTTCAACAGGTGTTGGAAAAACAACGACTATTGCCAAATTAGCATCTGATTTTAAACTTAATAAAAAAGTCAAGGTTGCCCTAATTACGTTAGATACATATAGAATAGCAGCAGTTGAACAGTTAAGAACATATGCAAATATTTTAGATGTGCCACTTCAAGCTGTTTATACAATAGAAGAGTTTAATATGGCAGTAAGAGCATTTAGCGAATATGATCTTGTATTAGTAGATACAGCAGGACGTTCACATAAAAATAATGAGCAATGCGATGAAATGTTACACCTAATAAATGATAGTTTATCAGATGAAAATATTAAAAAAGAGGTTTATTTAGTACTAAGCGCAACTACTAAGTATAAAGATTTGATTAAAGTCAATGAAGCCTTTTCACCTATAAAAAATTATAGTATAATATTTACAAAGCTTGATGAGACATCATGTCTTGGAAATATAGTAAATATGAAATTAAAAACAGAGGTATCACTTTCATATGTAACAAGTGGGCAGGTGGTGCCGGACGATATAAGCATTATAGATGCACAGAAGATAGCAAGAAGTATACTTGGAAGTAACGAGTAGAAAGGGTGAATAGTATGGATCAAGCACAGAATTTGAGAAATATAATTAAACTACAGAATCAGACAGAAATTCGCCAAGCAAGAGTTATCGCCGTTACTAGTGGAAAAGGTGGCGTTGGTAAATCAAGTATATCAATAAACATTGCAATACAGTTTAGAAAAATGGGAAAATCAGTTATTATTTTTGATGCGGATTTTGGATTGGCAAATATAGAAGTTATGTTTGGTTCAATTCCTAAATATAATTTATCAGATGTTATTTTTGGTGGAAAGGATATAAAAGACATAATTGTAAAAGGTCCAATGGATATAGGCTTTGTGTCAGGCGGCTCTGGAATAAATGCTCTTGCAAATATGACAAGAGACCAAGTTGGGTATTTGGTATATAAATTAAAGGAGTTAGAAACTTTAGCAGATATAATTATCATTGATACAGGCGCAGGAATATCCGATAGTGTTTTAGAGTTTGTTTCTTCATGTGGAGAGGTTTTGCTTATAACAACACCTGAACCTACATCTATTACAGACTCATATGCATTGTTAAAATCCTTAAATACAAGAGCAGGTTTTGAAAAAGATAATACCATTGTAAAGATAATTGCAAATAAAGTTTCAAATTATGAAGATGGTAGAAATTTATATAATAAGCTTAATATAGTTGTAAGTAAATTTCTAAATATTAATCTTCAATTTTTGGGAGTGATTCCAAATGATAATAATATATCAAAGTCAGTTATACAGCAAAAACCAATATCATTAGCATTTCCAAATTCAAGCAGTATTAGGTATTTTGAAATGTTAGCAGATGCATTGCTTAAAAATGAAGCAGTAGTGGATGTAAAGAAGAAAGGTCTTGCATCAGCAGTGGTGAGAATGTTTAGACGTATAGAAAATCAATAAAAGTGAAATTCATAGAAAGGAGCTGATGGAAATGCTTTCAAAAATTTTAAAAGTCGGAGATAAAATTGAATTAACAAGAGTCACAGTGATTCAAGATATTGTGAAAGATAATGACAAGAGAGTTTTTATTAGTCAGCTTCTTGATATTGTCGATGAAGAAAGATTGAAAATAGGGATGCCAATTGAAGGTGGCAAAATAATACCGTTTTCAATCGGTGCAAAGTTAGATGCCTGTTTTTACACCCCAAACGGCTTGTATCAAGGAAGGCTACTTGTAACAGATAGATATAAAGAAGGAAATATTTTCATGTTGGTAGTCGAACTTACTACAGACTTACTAAAGTATCAAAGGAGACAATACTATAGATTAGGTTGTACTATTGACATAAGATATAGAATACTAACAAAAGAAGAAGTAGAAAAGTTTGAAAAAGAAGGAATTGAAATTGAAGAGGACGGATACTTTAATGAAGGAACGGCCCTTGACATAAGTGGAGGTGGTATGCGATTTGTTTCAGATGCCATCCATGAAAAAAATGAAGAGATGATTATTATATTGAAGGTTGAATATGATGATATCGAGAAAAAGTATGGGTTACTTGGAAAAGTAGTATCTTCAAGTAGGGTAAGAAATAGAGAAAATACATACGAACATAGAGTAGAGTATAGTAATATGCAGGGTGGAACAAGAGAAGCCCTTATAAAGTATATATTCCAGGAAGAAAGAAGACAAAGAAATAAAGAAAAGGGGTAAAAATAATGGCGAAAAAAAATATTTTAATAGTTGATGACTCTGCACTCATGAGAAGACTCATCTCTGATATAATCAATTCAGATGAACGATTTCAGGTAAAAGACCTAGCAATGAATGGATTAGAAGGATTAGATTTAATAGTAAAAAACCATACAAAATATGACGCGGTAATATTAGATATTAATATGCCAAAGATGAATGGTTTGGAATTATTAGAACAGCTTCAAAAGAACCGTATAAAGATAACAGTAGTAATGGTAAGTACTCTTACTAAAGAAGGTGCAAAGGAAACAATGATTGCACTGGAACGAGGAGCTTTTGATTTTGTTACTAAACCGGAAAATTATCTGGATGCAAAAGATGCACGTTTTAAAAGTCGTTTGTTAGAAATCATGTGTGTAGCTGTAGGACTAGATTTCAAGACTTCTACTGCTGAAGATTCGAATGGTAAGAACTCTTACCAAGGTAAAATTAACTCACCTGCAAGAGATTTAAAAACTCCGAATCTTAGAGGTCAAGAGACATTTATAAGTCTAAAAACTAGAAAACAAAGTTTTGCTCCACATAAAAGATTTACAGGAAATAAAGAAGGTAAAAGTAAATTAGTAGCTATAGCATCTTCAACAGGAGGTCCTAAATCGTTACAAAGTCTTATACCTTTATTTCCAGAAAACTTAGATGCACCGGTAGTATTGGTGCAACACATGCCAAGCGGTTTTACACAATCATTAGCTGAAAGACTTAATAGTATCAGTAAGGTTAAAGTAAAAGAAGCTGTAGATGGAGAAATTCTTCAAAAGGGCTGTGTTTATATTGCTCCAGGTGGTTTACACATGAAAATTGTAAAAACAGGAGCATCATACAAAATAGTAACAACAAACGAACCTGCAAGAGGCGGACTCAGACCATGCGCAGATGTTATGTATGAATCATTAATGGATTCAGCGTTTGACGAAATAACATGTGCAGTATTAACAGGTATGGGTGCAGATGGTACAATGGGAATAGGTGCATTAGGAGAAAAGAAAAACATATATGTTATTTCTCAAGATGCCGCTACATGTGTCGTATATGGAATGCCCAAAGCAGTTGCAGAAGCAGGACTTGTAGATGAAGTTTTACCACTTACAAGAATTGCAGATGCCATTACAAAGAATGTGGGGGTGCTAAACAATGGACGTTAGCCAATACTTAGAAATTTTTATTGATGAAACAAATGAACATTTACAAAACCTTAGCCAGCAATTAATGAAGATGGAAGAAGAGCCGGATAATACAGATGTTATAAATGAAATCTTTAGAGCAGCTCATTCATTAAAAGGAATGGCAGGTACAATGGGATATAAGAGAATGCAGCACTTAACACATATTATGGAAAATGTGTTATCAGAAATAAGAACTGGGAAAATGATGGTTGCAGAGGACTTAGTAGATGTTTTATTCAAATGCTTAGATGCATTAGAATTATATCTTGAGAATATAGTAGCAGCAGCAGATGAAGGAACAGAAGATAATGAATCAATTTTAAGTTTACTTAATAATTATCTTGAAAATGGCTTAAATAATGCACAGAATGATAATGAAACATCAAATACAGGTGCATCAAGTGAAGCAACATCAAATATTGTATATAATGAGTACGATGCAGATGCAATATCAGAAGCTATTAAGAAGAATATGAATGTATTTAAACTTGTTGTTCATGTTACAGAAAGCTGTCTTTTAAAAGCTGCAAGAGCATTTTTAGTTTTCAAAGCACTAGAAGAAATTGGAGAGGTTATTAAATCAGATCCAACAGTGCAGGATATTGAAGATGAAAGATTTGATTTTGATTTTTCATTAATTATAGTTTCACAATTAGATGAAGAAAAAGTCGTTAATGCTGTAAAGAGTGTGTCTGAAATCGAATCTGTTGAATGCGAAAAGATAACAGAGATGCCAACAGTTGAAGTAAAAGAAGAAAAGAAAGAAGAAAAAGTTGAAGAAAAGAAAACAGAAGTTGCTACAAAATCAACAGCTGTAGAAGCAAGTAAAAACAACAACAAAGCAACAAAACAAACACAAGGTAAACCAGTTGTTAACCGTTCTGTTAGAGTAGATATAGATAAACTTGATGTTCTTATGAATCTTGTATCAGAACTTATTATTGCAAAGAATGGTCTTGTATCAGTAAGCCAGTCTGATGAGAAGAAGGGTACACAGGGCTTCAATGAGCAGATAGAGTATCTTGAAAGAGTAACAACAAATCTTCATGAATCAGTAATGAAGGTTCGAATGATGCCAATTGAAACTGTTACTCAGAAGTTCCCTAAGATGGTAAGAGATTTATCTAAGTCATTAAATAAGCAAATGAGACTTTTTATCAATGGTGAAGAGACAGAACTTGACAGAACTGTTATTGATGAAATCGGTGATCCATTGATGCACTTACTTAGAAATTCAGCAGATCATGGACTTGAGAGTGCTGAAGTAAGAGCAGAAAGAGGAAAAGATCCAGTAGGAACAATTACATTAAATGCGTACCAAGACGGAAATAACGTAGTTATCGAAGTTAAGGATGATGGTAATGGAATTGATGTAGCTGTAGTTAGAGATAAGGCTATTGAAAACGGTTCTATTACAGCAGAACAAGCAGAAACCATGTCTGACAAAGATATTGTAGAACTTTTATTTAGACCAAGTTTTTCAACAGCAAAGGTTATAACAGACGTATCAGGTCGTGGTGTAGGCTTAGATGTTGTTAAGACAAAGATTGAAGCTTTAGGCGGAGATATTGAAATAAAGACTAAGTTAGGTGAAGGAAGTAACTTCGTTATAAGACTTCCACTTACACTTGCTATTATTCAAGCTCTTATGGTAGAAATAGGAGCAGAGAAATATGCTATTTCACTTGGTTCTATTCAAACAATTGAAGATATCACACAAGCAGATATCAAATATGTTCAAACAAAAGAAGTTATTCATTTAAGAGGAACAGTAATTCCTGTTATACGTATGGACTCAATACTTGATATTGTAAAAGAACCAAAAGAAGATGATGAGGACGAAAACCTTACAGTTGTTATTGTTAAGAGAGGTGAAAAACTAGCAGGTCTTGTTGTTGATAACTTGATTGGACAGCAGGAAATTGTTATTAAGGCACTTGGAAAATATATTAACAATGGAAACAAGCTCATAGGTGGCGCAACAATCTTAGGTGATGGCGAAGTTGCTCTTATTCTTGAAGTAAACACATTGGTATAATGGAGGTGTAATGATGGACGAGAACTTAATTGAAGTACAATCAACACAATATATAGTAGTTAATTTAGGCATTGAGCAATATGGAATTGACATAAAGTATGTTGATAATATTGTAAGAATGCAAAAAATAACAAGAGTGCCAAAGGCACAGAAAATATTTAAGGGAGTTATAAACTTAAGAGGTGAAATAGTACCGGTAATGAGCCTTAGAACTAAGTTTGGACTCGAAGAGGATGTTTATTCAAATAATACTAGAATAATTATATTAAAGCCAGAACAACATGAAGCTATAGGAATAATAGTTGATGCTGTAAGGGAAGTGGTTTCGCTTGAAGCTTCAGATATTGAAAATATCAATAATAGATCAAACGATGAAAAATCAAAATATATTTATGCAGTTGGTAAAAGTAAAGGAACATTAATATCATTACTTAATATCGCAGGAATAATGGAGATAAGTTAGTCATTAGTTTAGGAAAGGTAACAGGTTTATTCAACTGTTAAAAAGGGAAAACTATGTCGAGAATAGATTTGAATGGAATGAGTGACGAACAGTATGATATTCTTAAGGAACTTGGCAATATAGGTGCAGGAAATGCAACAACAGCATTATCAAAACTCATAAATGCAAGAATTGATATGAAAGTACCTAAGGTTCAGTTGCTTCAATATACTGATTTACCACTAGTTATGAATAGTGAAGAAGCTCTAATGGTAGGCATTTTGTTACAGCTTCAAGATGATATACAAGGAATGATGATGTTTTTACTAGAGGAAGCTTCAGCGAGAAGATTGGTTAATAAATTATTAACTCAATTAGGAGAAGAGCCAAGTGTTGAAGGAACTGAATTTACAACGATACAATTATCAGCTTTAAATGAGATTGGAAACATTATTACAGGATCATATCTTTCAGCGCTATCTGATCTTACAGGATTGACAATAACGTCTACTGTACCTAGTATGCAGATTGATATGGCGGCAGCAATACTTAGTATACCAGCGATTGAGTTTAGTAAAATAGGCGACAAGGTTCTTTTGATTGAAACTATGTTTGATGATGAAGCTAAGTTAGAAGGATACTTTATATTAATACCTGAATTAGAATCATATGATATAATATTAAGCTCATTAGGAATGTAAATAGGAGAAATGCTATGGGTGAAATTATAAAGGTAGGTATGGCAGATTTGAATATCTGTAGTTTTCCTGATAGTTTAACAACCCTTGGCCTCGGATCGTGTGTAGGGATAGCATTATATGATAAGTCTACTAAGGTAACAGGACTTGCTCATATTATGCTACCAGATAGCACACATATAAAAAATAATTCTAATAAAGCAAAGTTTGCAGACACAGGTATAGATGAGTTACTAGATCGCATGATAGCAAAAGGAGCTAGAACTAGTACTATAGTTGCGAAAATAGCAGGTGGAGCTCAAATGTTTACTGTTTCAACCGGTACAAACAGTTTTATGTACGTGGGCGAAAATAATATTAGAGCTGTTAAGCAAAAACTAGCACAGTTAAGAATCCCAATAGTTGCGGAAGATGTGGGATTAAATTATGGGCGTACTATAGTAATAGACTCTCAAGATGGAAAACTAAAAATTAGATCCGTAGGAAAAGAAGAAAAGTATATTTAATACAGGGTGCATACAATGGAGAAAAGAACAAAATATATACCAGCAATTACAACATTAATTGCATGCCTAATTACGATAATTGTTACAACTATTAGTAAATATGATGCCCTAGAAGCAATGTTAACATTGCTTGTTGTTTTGGTGCTTTTCTATTTAATGGGAATATTTATAAAGATTTTTGTAGAGAAAAAATTAACTATAGAGGAAATCATTGAAGAAGAGATAGAAAAAGAAGAAAATGAGCAGGACGACGAAGGCAATCAAGAAGATATAAATAAAATTGAAGAAGAAAAAATATAGGCAGGAGGTGCATATAAATGACAGAAGCTGAAAAAAACCTTCTTTGGGAAGAGTATATAAAAACTAAAAGCAGCGCAGTTCGAGAAAAAATAATATTAGAATATGCATCTCTTGTTAAAATAGTGGCAGGAAGACTAAGCATGTATCTTGGTTATAATGTAGAATATGATGATTTAGTCGGATATGGAATTTTTGGATTGATTGATGCAATAGATAAATTTGATTACAGTAAAGGTATAAAATTTGAAACTTATGCAAGTCTAAGAATAAGAGGTTCCATACTCGACCAAATAAGGAAAATGGATTGGATTCCTAGATCACTAAGACAGAAACAAAAAAAGATAGATTCTGCTATTACAAAACTAGAGTCAGAACTTGGAAGACAAGTCACTGATGAGGAAATAGCAAAGGAACTTGGAATAACAGAAGATGAGTATATTAACTGGCAAGGTCAGGCAAATGTGTCTAACGTTGTCTCGCTTGATGAATATATAGAAGTAGGTGGAGAAAAAGGGATTGATAGTATAAAGCCGAATCCTTTTGAAAGACCTGAGGAAGTTATAGAAAAACAAGAAGTAAAAAGACTTCTTATGGAAGCACTTGAAAATCTAACCGAAAAAGAAAAAAAAGTAATATTATTATATTATTATGAAGAATTAACATTAAAAGAAATAAGTTCTGTTTTGGAGGTATCTGAATCAAGAATATCACAATTACATACAAAAGCATTAATGAAAATGAAGGAGAAGTTAGGAAGAGATTTTAATATTATAAGTGTAGCAGGAAGGGCATAAGTTTATATGGAAACTAGAAACAGCTATTTTCAAATTATTGATAATGATGATAGTGTATTTATGAGATTTATACCAGCCTTAGGAGAAGGTGAGAATTTAAAAATTGAGGAAGTAACTCAGTTTTTAGAAAAAAGAGGGATTAATGATTATGATTTAGTTGAAGTAAACTCGCTTATTACATCGGGGGAAGAAAAAACAATTCAGATAAGCAATGAAGGATGTTATAGATTTGATGAAATTATGGAGATAGCAGTTACTCCGGACGGGATGTATGCGGTTGCGAGGTTTTATCCTCCAAGCGAAAGAGGAGAAAGAGAAAATGCAGAAGATTATAAGAGAAATCTATATGCTAAAAATATAAGATATGGAATAAATGAAGAAGCTTTAAAGTTACAAGAGACTAATCCTGAATACTGTAAAAATATCGTCGTTGCGACCGGATTAAAACCGGTAGTGGGTAAGGACGCTTTTATTACGTATAAATTTAATGTGGATAGAAAAGCTAAACCTAGACTAAATGAAGAAGATGGAACTGTAGATTTTCATCAATTAGATAATATTAGCCATGTAAAAAAAGGTGATATATTAGCAGTATTAACACCGGAAGACCCTGGTATTAGTGGGAAAGATGTGTATGGTAAAGAAATAAAGCCGCCAAAGGTATCTAAAGCAACACTAAGATATGGAAATAATATTTCAGTAAACGAAGATAAAACCCAGATGATTTGTGGTGTGGATGGTCATGTTACTTTAGAAGGAAATAAAGTATTTGTATCGGACAACTATGAGGTACCGGCAGATGTTGATAATTCAACAGGTGATATAGAATATAATGGGAGTATAACTATAAAGGGAAATGTTAGAACAGGCTTTAAAATTAAAGCTGCGGGAACAGTGGAGGTTTTCGGCGTTGTTGAAGGCGCTGAAATTGAAGCTGGTGGTGATATTGTATTACATAGAGGTGTCCAGGGAATGGGAAAGGCAGAAATTGTAGTTAAAGGTAATATGATTTCAAAATTTATTGAAGGTGCAAATGTATCTGTAGAGGGATATATAGAAACAGATACGATTCTACATAGTAATGTATCCGCAAATGGAGATATTTATGTTCGTGGGAAAAACGGAAACTTGATTGGAGGTAATGTACAATCAAAGTCACTTATAGAAGCAACATCAATAGGTTCCCCAATGGGCACGGCTACATGTGTTGAAGTAGGAACGGACCCAGTTATTAAAGAAAGAATGAAAGAGATTAAGAAGGAATTAACAAAATTAACAGAAGATAAATCAAGAAATGAGATGTTAGTTAAAGCTCTTAGAAAAAAGCAGGAGATGGGAATTTTAGAGCCGGAAAAAGCAGCAGCTATACCTGAATTTACAAAGTCAGTTATATTATGTGATGCGAAGATAAAAAGTCTTTCAAAAGAATATGATGATGGAAATGAATTGTTAGAAGAGAATAAGAATGCAAAGATTCGTGTTGTTAAATCTATTTTCCAAGGAGTGAAAGTTGTAATTGCAGGAGATTTTATATTAATACATAGTGAGGTAAGCCATTGTCAATATAAGAAGGACAGAGCAGAGATAAGAGCTTTTCCACTATAGGGAGGAATTTATATGGTAGTTAGACCGGTTGAGATGCAAGGAATGGTTCAACGAAGTCAAGATATTACGCCAATAAAACAAAATCAGGATAATAAACCGATAGTTGAGCAAAATAATATTTATAATACTCAACAAAAACAGTTGCATCAAAAGCAAGAAAATGTTATAAAAAAAGAAGATGTTGATTACCATCAGGAAAAGTATGATGCTAAAGAAAAAGGTAAAAATGAATATACTGGTGGAAAGAAACAACAAAAGAAAAATGATAATCCAGATGAACTAGGAACGGTTACACTTAAAAAGAAGAAGTCTGGATTTGATATGAGTATCTAGGAAGAACGAGGTGTAAAAGTGGGACCATTAGAAATATTTTTATTGGTTTTTGGATTTATTTTAGCATTAGGAACATATATTTTCTCAGAAAAATTTTCCGATGGTGGAAAAGAACTTGAAGATGAAGTGTATAAGAAAACGTCCAAAATCACAGATGAACTAGTGAAAAAGGAAGTTGAAGGTCAGCTGGCAATTAAAATTGATGAAAAAGTTGAACAAGCAGAGATAGAGCTTGATAAAATTGTAAATGAAAAGATTATGTATATTGGAAATTACTCGAATGATATAATTGAAAGTATTACAAAAAATCATACAGAAGTAATGTTTTTATACAATATGCTAAATGATAAAGAACAAGTTTTAAAAGATACTATCAGAGATATAGAAGCATTAAAAGTTAGCATAAAAAAAATGGCACTTGTAAATGATGTAGCAAATAATATTACAAGTACTACACAAAATGAAGTTACAACAGAGAAAAAAAATGTTGAAAATACTAAGACGGAACTGGAAGAAAAGCAAGAAATAGTAGGAGATGTGAAGAAAACACAAGGGACAGAAAGCAAGTCTCTTAGAAAAAGAAATCCAAATAAAGAAAACAATAATAACATAATGATATTAGAACTTCATAGAGAAGGTAAGTCAAATATGGAGATAGCAAAGAAGCTAGGATTAGGAATCGGAGAAGTTCGATTGGTTATTGATTTGTTTAATAAGGAAAGTTAGGTATAACCAATATGAGATTAAAATATTATTTACGAGGTTTTGGAATAGGTATAATTTTTGCCACTACTATACTATTTATAGTGTATTCTTTTAATATGTCAGACAGCAAAATCAAAGAAAGAGCAAAAGAGTTAGGAATGGTAGCTGAGGAGGATACAAAAAATTCAGAAAAAAATTCTGAGTCTAAATCGACTACTGAACCGGATTCAACGACAGAACCAAAAGTAGAGCCGGATTCGACTACCGAACCTACGTCAGAAGAAAATACTACAACAGAACCGGAATCAGTTACAGAGCCGGATACAACGACGGCACCTCAAAGTCAATCAGTGACACTTGTAATTACAAGTGGTATGACATCTGACTCGGTAGCGAGAAAGCTAAAAGAGTTAGGAGCTATTGACAATATTCAAGAGTTCGATAATTATTTGATATCTAATAATCGTGCTGAACGTATACATATAGGTAGTTTTGAAATACCAGCAGGTGCAGATTATGAAAAGATAGCACAGATTATAGCAAATTAAGTTTATGAAAAAGTCCTTATTGCAAAAAGTTCTTGCAATAAGGTTCTTTTTATGTTATTATATTTGAGCTGACTGGGTATTAGAATAAATAGTATTATCAGTAGAAAGCACGTATATGGATTATAAAAAGGGTGCCAATGTCGGTTTTTTTATAAGATGAAATATACGGAAGTAGCTATAAGCAAATTATAAAACCAAAACGGAGGAAAAAAAATGAGCGTTATATCAATGAAACAGTTATTAGAAGCAGGTGTTCACTTCGGACATCAAACAAGAAGATGGAATCCTAAGATGGCAGAGTACATCTACACAGAAAGAAACGGAATCTATATTATTGACTTACAGAAGTCAGTAGGTAAGGTAGATGAAGCTTACAAGGCAATCTTTGATGTTGCTGCTGAAGGTGGTACAGTTTTATTTGTTGGTACAAAGAAACAAGCTCAGGACGCTGTTAAATCAGAAGCTGAGAGATGTGGTATGTACTATGTAAATGAAAGATGGTTAGGTGGTATGCTTACTAACTTCAAGACAATTCAGTCTAGAATCGCAAGATTAAAAGAAATTGAAACAATGTCAGAAGACGGTACATTTGATGTATTACCAAAGAAAGAAGTTATCGAATTAAAGAAAGAATGGGATAAGCTTGAGAAAAATCTTGGTGGTATTAAGAACATGAAGAATATTCCAGATGCAATCTTTGTAGTAGACCCTAAAAAAGAAAGAATTTGTATTCAGGAAGCTCACACACTTGGTATTCCACTTATCGGAATTGCAGATACAAACTGTGATCCAGAGGAATTAGACTATGTAATTCCTGGTAATGATGATGCTATCAGAGCAGTTAAGCTTATCGTTGCTAAGATGGCATTTGCATTTATTGAAGCTAACCAAGGTGAAGAAGCATTAAATATAGCTGATGTTACAGATGCAGTTGAATCAGTAGAAGAATAATAAGAAAAAAATATTGGAGGAATAGTCAAGATGGAAATTACAGCATCAATGGTTAAAGAGCTCAGAAACAAGACTGGCGCTGGCGTAATGTCATGTAAAAATGCATTAGTTGAGACAGACGGTGATTTTGACAGAGCAATAGAAGTTTTAAGAGAAAAAGGCGAAGCTACAGCAGTAAAGAAAGCAGATAGAATTGCAGCTGAAGGTATTGTTTCAGCAGTAGTTAAAGATGATAAGACAGCTGTTATCGTAGAAGTAAAATAATAAACAGATTTCGTAGCAAAGAATGATAAATTTAGAACATTTGTAAGTGATGTAACAGAGCAGTTATTTACATCAAACGCTAGTGATGTAGATGCATTGTTAGAAGAGAAATGGGCTAAAGATGAAGCTAAGACAGTTAAAGAAGAGTTAGTAAGCCAAATCGCAGTTATAGGCGAAAACTTAAGCATAAGAAGATTTGAAAAGGTTACAACTGATGGTTTACTTGTACCATATATTCATGCAGCAGGAAGAATCGGTGTTTTAGTTGAAGCTCAGACAGATGTAATAAATGACGAAGTTAAAGAAGCACTTAAAAATGTAGCTATGCAAGTAGCAGCATTAAGTCCTAAGTATCTTTCATCAGACGATATTTCAGATGAATATAAGTCACATGAAAGAGATATCTTAATGGCACAGGCAAAGAATGATGAAAAGAATGCAGGAAAGCCTGATGCAATTATCGAAAAGATGATTGAAGGACGTCTTAATAAAGAACTTAAAGAGATTTGTTTATTAGAGCAAGTATATGTTAAAGCTGAAAACAAAGAAACAGTTGCAGCTTATATATCAGCAGTAGCAAAAGCTACATCTTCAAACCTTAAATTAGTAAAATTCATCCGTTTTGAACCAGGTGAAGGTATTGAAAAGAAGGCAGAAGATTTTGCAGCAGAAGTTGCAAAGCAAATGGGTAATTAATTGTATAAGTGAGGACAATCAAATAGGTTGTCCTCTTTTTAAACTGAAGGAAATCACGTAAGACACGAAAGGAAGGAATTGAAATGGGCGGATTCTTTGGAGTTGCATCTAAAAACGATTGTATTTTTGATTTATTTTTTGGTACAGATTATCATTCACATCTAGGAACTAGAAGAGGTGGAATGGCTGTATATGGAGAGAATGGTTTTGACAGAGCTATTCATAATATCGAAAATTCACCATTTAGGACTAAATTTGATAAAGATATTCAAAAAATGAAGGGCAACTATGGTATTGGTTGCATATCAGATTATGAGCCACAACCTTTAATAGTAAGATCACATCACGGAACTTACGCAATAACAACAGTTGGTAAAATTAATAACAGTAAGGAAATAACAGATGCTATATTTGCCAAGGGAAATTCTCATTTTCTTGAAATGAGTGGTGGAGATATTAATCCAACAGAGTTAGTAGCTGCCATGATAAATCAGAAAGAGAATTTTATCGAAGGTATGAAATATGCATTAGATGAAATAGATGGTTCAATGACATTTTTGGTTATGACTGCAAAGGGAATATATGCGGCCAGAGATAAGATGGGAAGAACACCAGTTACAATCGGAAAAAAGGAAAATGCTCATTGCGTAGCATTTGAAGCTTTTTCATATCTAAATCTTGGATATAGTGATGCCAGAGAATTAGGACCGGGTGAAATTGCTGTTATCACACCTGATGCAGTGAAAACACTGGTTAATCCTAATAGTGAAATGAAAATCTGTACATTTTTATGGATTTACTACGGATATCCATCAAGTTCATATGAAGGAACAAGTGTAGAGGTGATGAGAACAAAGTGCGGTGCGAAAATGGCACAAAGAGACAATGTTGAAGCTGATATTGTTGCAGGTGTACCAGATTCAGGAACAGCGCATGCAGTAGGATATTCAAATGAGTCAGGAATACCATTTTCAAGACCTTTTATAAAGTACACACCTACATGGCCACGTTCATTTATGCCTACAATGCAGAGTGAGAGAAATCTTATTGCTAAAATGAAACTTATACCTGTACATGAACTTATAAAAGATAAAAAACTTTTACTGATAGATGATTCTATTGTAAGAGGAACTCAGTTAAGAGAAACAACGGAATTTTTATATGAAAGCGGTGCAAAGGAAGTACATATAAGACCGGCATGTCCACCACTTATATATGGATGTAAATATCTTAATTTTTCAAGGTCAAATTCAGATATGGACTTGATTACCAGAAAAATAATATCCAAACTAGAAAATAGTGATAGTGTGTCAGATGAAGTTCTTTATAAGTATTCTGATCCGGAAACACCGGAATATAATGCGATGGTAGAAGAAATGAGAAAAGAAATGAACTTTACTTCACTTCGTTTTAATAGACTTGATGATATGTTGGAATCAGTTGGAATTGAAAAAGAAAAACTTTGCACATACTGTTGGGACGGGCAAGAATAGATTTTAGTAAAAGTCTCTTGAAAAAACTAGAGGTTTATTGTAATATAGATGTAAATATTATTAAGAGGCGCATGATGAGAGAGTATAAGAAGGTATCTAGAAAAGATATTATAAATGTTATCATATTAGGAATTGTATTGTTGTGTATTGTAGGAGGGCTTACACAAGGAGATTATTTATATGGATCAACAACTGATTGGGAAAATCAGCATTTTTTGATACCTGAATATTTAAGAGAGAGATTTTATAATACGGGTCAACTTTTTCCGAATTTTGCATTTGAAACAGGTGGTGGACAAAACATCTACTATTTGGCATATTATGGATTAATGAGCCCGTTTTTATATTTGTCATATTTGTTTCCTTTTTTGGAAATGAGAATTTTTGTAACAGGGCTTAACATCTTAACAGTGTTTATAAGTACACTGATGATATATATTTGGCTAAGAAAAAAAAATACAAGCAGAGTTAGTATGATAACATCGTTTTTATTTATGATGGCTACACCTATTATATATCATAGTCATAGACATTTTATGTTTGTAAACTATCTACCATTTCTAATTGGTGCATTGATGGCTATTAGGAGTCATTATGAAAGACGTGAAAAGGGAAAGTCAGGAAGATTGTGGATAGTAGCATTATGTTCTTATTGTATAATAACTACCAGTTTCTTTTTTAGTGTTGGAAGTATACTGGCAATGGGTATTTATTCACTTATGTTATACTTGGAGAAAGAAAAAAAATTCAACATTAAAGACTGTGCAGTATACATATTACCGGTTATAATTTCTGTGACTGTTGGAATTATAATGTCGGCGATTCTTATTCTGCCGACAGCATTTACACTTCTTGATAGAGAAGTTGATCCAGCAAATGTGGTGAAATTAACAGAATTGTTACCAAAACTTGATTTAGACTATTTTGTATACAGTGTTAGTGGTATGGGACTTACTGCAATATCTATATATGCAATGGTAGCCGCATTTTTAGGGAAAAGAAAAGACAGGAAATTCTTGGCTGTTTTTCTGTTCGTTATAGCATGCTTACCGGTTATTATTTATTTGATGAACGCAGGAATGTATGTGGATGGAAAGGTGATAATTCCATTGTTGCCTTTGGTTATGATTCTTGTAGCTGATTATATTAAAGGGGTAATAATTAAAGATAAAAGCGCAATTAAAATAGTAGTTATTGGAACGATTTTATGTGTTGTGGCATTAGTATTTAATCAGCGAGGTGCAACTAAGTTGGCTTTCGTTGTTGATGTGATAACAATGGGAATTTGTTTTACATTATATTATTATAAAAAATGGTCGTATGTTTTTATTTTACCGGCAATGCTTACATCGTTTTTTGTAAGTTTAGTAGTAAGTAGTAGTGATGAATTAATATCAAATGCGGATACAAACGATACTGTTATTAGTAATATAAAGGAAAGCGTTGAAAATGTAATTAATAATGATAGTGAGTTACACAGATTTTCAGATTATTACGACACAACAAAAACGGTTAATAAGGTATATGCTATTGGCTATTACAGCGATACAATATACTCATCAGTTTCTAATATAAGGTATAAGGATTTTTATTATAAACAGATAACAAACAATAATGAATGCAGAAATACTGCTCTTATGTCACAGCCTAAAAGTGTGATTTTTAGCATGTATATGTCCGAAAAGTATCTTATATCAGATAGTGCTTATGTACCAGCCGGATATGAGCAGATAAGTAAGAATGGAAGCGTATATATGTATGAATCAGAAGACGTTTTGCCTATAGGTTATGGAACTAATAGCATAATTAAAAGAAGTGAATACGATAAAATAGATTTTCCGACTAAGTTAGAAGTTTTATTAAAGTGTACTGTTATCGAAGACAAGGAATTTGATAAAATAAGTTTGGATTTAGATGATGCACAGATTTATACTGCACAGACATTTGAAAGTAATATCTCGAAGGTCGATTTAGAACTTAAAGTAAAAGAAGATATATCAGAGATTTCTAAGACCGATAATGGATATCAGGTAGACAGTGAAAGAATATTACGTTTTACAGCAGATTTTCCAAAGGAAAAGGAAGATAAGGTATTATTTATAAGATTTAATGTAGATAATGATTTTGAAGGAAGAGAAAAAGATGTTTATGTAACTATTAATGGTATAAAGAACAAGCTAACAGAGCCAGGTTGGAAGTATCATAATCAAAATTACTCATTTGAGTATGTAGTATCATCAAATGAAGGTATGGATGGACTTGATTTTGTATTATCATCAGGTTTATATACAATAAAAGATATTGAATGTTACGAAATGCCATATAGTAGTATATCTAATATATCAGAAGAAGTAGTAACTTTTACTATGGACAAAGAAAAGACAATTGGTGATACAATTAGCGGAGAAATACAGTTAAGCAATGCATCATGGCTGCATCTTAGTATTCCATATGATGAAGGATTTAGTATATATGTAGATGAAGAAAAAGTTCCATATTATAAATCAGATGTTGATATGATGGGATTTTTAGTAGATAAGGGAAAGCATAATATTCGAATTGAGTATGTGGCTCCGCTTTGGCAAGAGGGGAAAATCATATCTGTTATAGGGGTGATTCTCTTAGCTATATTAGTTGTTTTTGACCGCAAAAGATTTAATTTAAACTACATTAAGAAAGTTAAAGAATAGATATAAAATGATAAAACTAAAAAAACTAACGATAGAAAAAAAGAAAAAGATAGCAAAAGTAATACTGATAACATCAGGCGTTCTTGTAGCATTAGTAATAATGATTTGGTTTGGGATATGGAATCAATATTACAATGTTAAACCTATTTCTAAGGAAAAAATAGAAGAAATAGAAAAAGGCGAATATAATAAATTAATGATAGTAGCTCATCCTGACGATGAAATGCTTTGGGGTGGTGCTCATTTGCTAGATGGCGGCTATTATGTAGTTTGTTTAACAAGAGGTTATGATAAGGTTAGAAAAGCAGAATTTGAAGAAATGCTAGAGCTTACAGGAAATAATGGTATTATTTTGTCCTATCCAGATAAAGTGTTTACTAGAAGAGATGATTGGTATATGGTTATGGATAAAATTAAAAAGGATCTAGACCAAATTATTGAGGCGAAAGATTGGGAATTAATTGTAACTCATAATGAAGCTGGAGAATATGGTCATAAACAACATAAGAAGACGAATAAAATAGTTACACAAATTTGTATGGAGGATAACTACAAAGACAGGCTATTTTATTTTGGTAAGTATTACAGAAAATCAATATTAGGCGAGTATGAAGATAAACTTACAAAGATATCAGAAGATAAATTAGAACAAAAGCAGGAAATTTTAAAAGTCTATGTGTCACAAGAGGATGCGGTAGAAAGATTTGCACATATGAATCCTTACGAAATGTGGCAGAAGTCAGAAAAGTAAATAGAGAAAAGGATGGAGATAATGATGAAAACAAAGAAAATTCAAATAATTATAGCTTTTTTGATAATGACGTTTCTATGTGTTTGTTGCAAAAAGGATGATGAGGATGTAAGTCAAGACAATGAAATGATTAAAATTACGGTTTGGAATTATTATAACGGAACACTAAGTCAAATTTTTAATGAATATGTTGAAGATTTTAATAATACAGTTGGTAAGGAAAAAAATATAAAAGTCAATGCGGTTTCAAAAGGAAGTATAGATGATTTAACAAGTGAAATTTTATTGACAGTTAATGCTTCAAACGAAAATGAAGATACACCTGATTTATTTATGTGCTATAGAGATATGATGATGGATGTATTAAAGGAAAATAAAGATAATATTGTAAATTATAAAAATTATTTTACTGAAGATGAGTTGATACAATACAATGAGGATTATCTTAAGGAAGGTTTTTTCGGTGAGAATTTGTATATAATGCCATTTGCAAAATCTACAGATTTATTGTTAGTTAATCAAAATGAAGAGTTTGATATGTTTTTAAGTGAAAAAGAGTTAGATGTAGAGAAATGCTTTGATACTTGGGGAAATATATTAGAAACGGCAAAAGCATATTATGAATGGACGGATTCAAAAACAGAAGATATATTAAATGATGGAAAGCCATTGTTTGGTGTAGATACATTTGCAAACTATTTTATTTCAACATTTAATCAGCTTGGAAATTCAATATACATATATAATGAAGATGGAACAGTTACTTTTAGTATTGATGAGGAAATATTAAAGGTTATATTTGATAATTACTA
>JAVBUL010000038.1:0-2833 GCA_031555415.1 Lachnospiraceae bacterium
ACAGTTGGATTATGCATATATAACAAAACCAGGTACAAGAAATTATAACGAAGATTCTGCTGTGTCTTTAGAAAAAGATGGGGCATATCTTTTTGTAGTGGCAGACGGATTAGGTGGACATGGCAAAGGAGAAGTGGCTTCTGCCATAGCTGTAGAAACATTTAAAGAAAGTTTTGAAAATGGAGATATTGAAGAAGAAAATTTCTTGGCAGAAACGTTTACAAAAGCACACGAAAATATTTTAAAAGAGCAAAAATTACAAAATGCAACTATGGAAATGAAAACTACATGCGTATCTGTTCTTATTAAAAACGAGCATGTAAAAATCGGACACATAGGAGATAGCAGGACTTACGTTTTTAAGAAAAATAAAGTTAAAATAAGAACATTGGATCATAGTGTTCCCCAGATGCTAGCCATATCAGGTTCAATAAAAGAAAAGCAGATAAGAAACCATCCGGATAGAAATCGTTTATTACGTGTTATGGGAGTACAATGGGATACTCCGCGTTATGAGATAGCGGAGTTATTATCACTTTCAGAATGTCAAGGATTTTTACTCTGTACAGATGGTTTTTGGGAGCTCTGCACAGAAAAAAAGATGTGTACGTTTTTAAAAAAGAGTAAAAATGCTAAAGAGTGGCTAGATATGATGGTAGAAGAAATAGAAAGAAATGGAACAAATATAGATATGGATAATTTTACGGCTATAGCTGCTATTTGTTAAAGGATATAAGTATGAACATAAAAATTGAAGAAAAATCAATTATTGGTTCTCGTGAAGACCAACAGGATAATTATTATTCATTTTCTGATAAAGAAGTATGTTTTGCAGTAGTATGTGACGGAATGGGTGGTTCAGCAGGCGGTGGATTAGCAAGCCAAATGGTTGTTAATAAAATAAAAGAATTAGTACATGAAAAAAATCCAAAGGAATATTTTCCGGATTTCTTTTTATGGGCATTAGATATTTTAGATGAAAGTGTTATATCACTGCAAAAGCAAGATGAAACCAGTAAGTCAGGAACCACCATTGTTGCAGTTGCAATCGAAAATGAAAAGTTATATTGGCTATCCGTCGGAGATAGTCGTTTATACATTTTGAGAGATGAAGAGATTGTGCAGGTTACAAGGGATCATAACTATGCACTTAGCTTAGAACAATTATTAGATACAGAAATACCGGTAAATCATCGTCCGGATGCTTTGATAAGCTTTATTGGGGTAGGTGGAGTGAAAATATATGACATAAATAAAAAGGGATTAGACATTTTGCCCGGTGATAAGATACTACTTACCACAGATGGGCTTACAAAAATTTTAAGCGATAGTGAGATTTACAATATTTTAAAAGCAGAAGATGATAAGGAATTAGATAGATTATTTGATACTGCTTCTAAACGTTCAATAGGAAATCAAGATAATACAACATGTGTATTAATAAATATAGATAATGGAGGAAGTTATAATGGCTAAGAATAAAGTACAATGTCCCAATGGACATTTTTATAATGCTGATAAATATACAGAATGCCCAGCTTGTAATCTTGGAATGACACCAAAGTCAACTTCAAGATGGAATCATACAGAACCAAAAGTAAAGACAGAATCCAACTCAGAATTTTATCCGAAGTCATTTGCTTCTGAACCAAAAGAGATGTATGTAGAAAATATCATAAAACCATCGGAATCGGTGGCAGCATATAAGCCTACAGAATCAATATATGATAATAGAAATAATGGCTCAAAAACTGTTTCGTATAAAGATAATGTAAGTAATGAACCAGATATGGTAGTAAATTATCAAAGTCAAGAAGTATATATGAATATACAAGAAAGTGAAGTACAACAAAGGGATAATCCGGTTATACAAATGAATTCAACACCAAGTTCCTCTCTTTTGGCAGCAGTTAACGAAGTCGTTTCACATAATGATACAGATGATGTAAAGACAGTGGCAGTATGGAATCCACAAGGTGGGGTAGAACCGGTAGTAGGATGGCTTGTATGTATAAAAGGTGAATACTTCGGTCAAAGTTTCAATTTAAATACAGGAAATAATACAGTAGGTAGAGCAATGAATATGGATATACCATTGCCACAAGAAGCAAGTGTATCTAGAAATAAGCATTGTGTTATAACATTTGAGCCACAAAACCAAGACTTTTATTTGCAACAAGGGGAAAGTAGTGGACTTACATATTTAAATGATACATTGATACTAATGCCAACAAAAATGCAGGAAAAAGATAGATTAAAGCTGGGGCAAGCAGAATTTTTATTTATACCATTTTGTAAGGATGGTTTTAATTGGAACGAATATATTTAGTAGGAGGATTTGATATATGAGATTATGCTATGACTGTTTTGAAGAATATGATGAAAAATTAGATATGTGTCCTCATTGTGGATATGAAGAAGGTGAAGAGGAAGAAGAAACTGTACATCTAAAACCGGGGAAAATGCTTAAGGAAAAGTATATTATAGGACATGTTATTGGATTTGGTGGTTTTGGGGTTACATACCTTGGCTGTGATACTTCTTTAGAAATAAAGGTTGCAATAAAAGAGTATCTACCAAGTGAGTTTTCGACTCGTGCTCAGGGACAAGACAATATCACTATCTTTAATGGTGATAAAACACAACAGTTCTATGACGGAGTTGAGACGTTTGTCGATGAGGCTAATAAGGTAGCTAAGTTCCGTGATACAGATGGTATCGTAAGGATATATGAAAGCTTTAAGGAAAACAATACAGCTTATATAGTAATGGAGAATCTAGATGGTCAGACCTTGACAAAATATATGGAAGAGGTAGGGCTTATTTCAGCGGA
>JAVBUL010000014.1:0-9972 GCA_031555415.1 Lachnospiraceae bacterium
GAATATGCAATATGGAGTCCAAAATCTTGAAAATGGGGTCGAATTTTGGTTCGAAGTTGAAAAAACTGAAAATTTAGTTGAACTATTGTCAGAAAAATGGTAGACTAATATAAATTAAGTTGTACAATGCTTAAAGATTCAACAAGATTCAGAATGGAGGGCTTATTGTGAAAGTTAGAGGCTTTAAAAGAGCTTGTATGATTGCATTGTTAGTATTTACAGAAGTTTCATTAAGTGCATGTCAACAGATGATGTTAAATAATGAAGAAGAAGAGCTAATAGTGGATTATGCTGTAAATGCTGTTATAAAGCATGATAAGAATTACATTATTAAACTACAAGATGTATCAGAGCCTACAACACCTATAGAAACAACATGGTGGAAGGATGGTAGTAATAATAGTAATAGCAATGGAGAGCAAAGCACATCCAGTGATAAGAATAACTCAGCACAAATTGTATCAGTAAATCAAGCATTCGGATTGGCTGGATTTGATGTTACATATGTTGATTATGTAGTTACTGATCAATATCCAAATGATAGTCAAACTTTAGGATTTAATATGATAGCAATAGAAGGTTTTGATTTATTAGTAACAAAATTTAACGTTACAAATAATACCAGTGAGACTGTAAACCTTGATATGCTTAGTAAATCACTATCTTTTAAAGGGATAATTGATGCAAATACAAAGGTTAATGCTCAGATAACAGGGCTTTTAGATGCTTTTAATACTTGGAAGGGTGATTTTGGAGCTGGAGAAACAAAGCAGCTTGTATTAGTATTTCAAGTAAGTGAAGATATTACCAGCTCATTTACATTATTACAATTGGCGGTATCAAATGGTGGATCAACAAGCATAACACAGTTAAACTAATATTTCTGTAATTATTCAAGAAATCAAATATTTAGTTGCTTGAAATTGGGTTGTATATTACCTACATTCTAAAATAATAAACTGATTTTAGAAAATACAAAAAAATATATAGAGAGGATTATTATGGAAACAGATATTTTATTGGAAAGTGGTACAAATGAACTTGAACTCTTAGAGTTTACAGTTGGAAGCAATCATTATGGGATTAATGTTGCTAAAATCAGAGAGATTATTACATATCGCGAAGTTACACCTATTCCCAACTCTCATACTAGTGTTGAAGGAATTGTTATGCCTCGTGATGAAATAATAACCGTAATTGACCTTGCAAAGGCATTAGGTAAAAAAAGAGATTCAGACTTAAAAAATGATATGCTTATTATAACAAACTTTAATAAGTTAAGTATTGCCTTTCATGTAGATATTGTACACGGAATTCACAGAATTTCATGGGCAGATATTATTAAGCCAGATGCTACAATAAATAATTCAGATAGTAGTGTTGCTACAGGTATAGTTAAGGTTCAAGGAAAGTTAATTATTATTCTTGATTTTGAAAAGATTGTTTCAGATATAAGTCCAGAAACTGGTTTGAAAGTATCAGATATAGAACTCCTAGGAAAGAGAGAGCAAAGAGAAGTACCTATTCTTATGGCAGAGGACTCACCTCTTCTTGGAAAATTGATATATGATTCACTTCATAAGGCAGGTTTCACAAATGTTATTCGTACAAATCATGGTTTAGAGGCTTGGGATAAAATACAAGAGTTCCAAAGTCAAGGTAAATTAGAATCATCTGTCGGATGTGTAATTACAGATATTGAGATGCCGATGATGGATGGACATAGATTATTGAAGTTAATTAAAGATAACCCTGCAACAAGTAGTATACCTGTAATTATATTCTCTTCACTTATAAATGATGAAATGAGAAAGAAGGGTGAAGCATTAGGAGCAGATGCACAGCTTACAAAACCAGAAATTGGTGAACTTGTAGGAACAATAGATAAAGTATTGGGCTAACAAATTGTGGGCTAGCCTTAGGGCTAGTCCATATTATATTGTCAGCGATGGAGCAATGATGGATTTTTTTGAGCAGTTTAAGAAAAAAATAGAAGATAGTGATGCTATAGTTATAGGATTTGGAAATGAGTGTGCTACAGATATAAAAGCTGTAATTAGAGAAAATTCTGTATATATATCTAAAAAAGATGATTTAGCAAGAGCTGTACAAGATGATTTGATAAGTGAAGCAGATTTAAGAGTTATTGAAGCTTCGATTTATTTTCATGAGTTATCAAGTAATTTAAATCCTATAATTAATGCGGATATAGAAAGATATAACAAACTATATGACTTAGTTAAAGATAGGAATTATTTTGTTGTTACGACAAATTATGATGATGTTATATTTTTATCTAAATTTGGTCTTGATTTAGAGGCTATTCATATTGTATCCCCATGTGGAAGTATTTCAAGGTTACAGTCACAGTGTAATTGCAATGAAATAAAAGAAAATGATGATATATTTTTAGGTGAACCTTTTTATAAAGAGTTATACATGACTATGGAGAAAAATAATGATATTAGCCTAATAAAAGAAAAGTTACCACATTGTACTGAATGTAAGGCTACATTAACTATAAATGTATATGGTAACGGAGATTATAATGAAAATGGTTATATTAATAAATGGAATGAGTATACAAGATGGTTACAGACATCTTTAAATAAAAAATTAGTATTGATAGAATTAGGAGTTGATTTTTCTGTTCCTACGATTGTAAGATGGCCATTTGAGAAAATGGCATTGCTTAATTATAAGGCAACGATTTTTAGAGTTAATGAGAAATTTCCACAGTTAGCAGCGGAAATTAAAGATAAGGGATATTCCCTAAATATGAATGCAAAAGAATTTATATTTAAATTTCAATAAATCAGGAGGAAATACTTTTGGGAAATCAAGGTAATAGTTCCGAAGAAGATTACTTAGACAGTCTTTTGAAGTCAGTAACGAGTTCGGATAAGGGTGAAAAACTGAATACTATTAGTGATGAAGAATTTCTTGGAGATATCGAAAAGGATTTATTTGGTGAAGATGCAGATGAAATAAATGACTTTATGAATTTAGATGAGGAATTTAATGATATATTAGAGTCTTCTGATTTAGAGGAAAATGTTGAGGAACTTTTAAAACAACCTAAGAAAAAAGAAAAAAAAGGTTTATTTTCAAGAAAATCAAAGAATTCAAAAAAAGGAGCACTTCAAGAGGCGGAAGTTGTTTTCAAACAAGCGGAAGAACAGCTTGGAGCTAAAGAAGAGCTTGAAGTTGAAGAACAACTTGGAGCTGATCTTTTGCTAGATATAGAAGATAAATCTGACATATACGAAGAATTAAATATATTTGATGAACCAGAATTAAGTGAAGAACCATCAGCGGCATTATTAGAGCCACAGTTAGATGAACTTTATAGTATATTAGGAGTTGCTTCGGAGGAAAGTGAAGAAAGTCAAAGTGAAGAAATAGAGAAATTAGAAGAAAAAAAACCAAAAAAAGAAAAGAGAAGTAGACGAGAGAAAAAAGGCAAGAAGGCTAAAAATGAAGAGCTTGGAGATATAGATACTAAAGAACAATCAGATGGTACGATGCAGTCACTTGATATGCCAGAATTGTCATCTCTTTTTGATGAACAGGAAGAGGGAAGTTCTTACACTAATGAGATGGAAGAGTTGGGAAGTCTATTTAGTGGAGGCTTTGAAGAAGAGCCTATTAGAGATGAAAATGAAAGACTTATTGAGGAAATGGATAATGGAGAGTATAACGAAGAAGAACTCTTAAGTGATGATAAAGAAAGTAAGAAGAAGAAAAAAGAAAAGAAACCAAAAAAAGAAAAAAAACCAAAAGTAAAAAAAGTAAAACCTGCAAAACCAGCGAAACCGGTTAAAGAGAAAAAGCCTAGGGATCCTGAATTAGATGAGGTTATTCATATATCAAAAGCTTTTATTATTTTTAGTATTTCACTAATAGTACTTATAGTTGCAGTTCTAAGCTTCGGTGGAAAGTACTATAATTATAATAATAAAACAGATGCAGCACTAGTTTACTATTTAGATCAAAATTATGCTGAGGCATATAATCAACTAGTAGGACTTGAAATGCATAAAGATGATCAGTTTTTTTATGATCAGGTAGAAACTATTATGTATGTAAATAGGCATTATATTTCTGCGAAAAGCCTTATAAAACTTGAAGATTATACATATGGACTTCAATCATTATTACGAGGTATTGTTATGTATGATAAGTATAAGGATAAAGCAAGAGAATTAAGCTGTTATGATGATATGGCGAATATTTTAAGCTTATTAGATGGAGTTTTATTAGACACATATGGATTAACTGAAAGTGAAGCAAGAGAAATTGTGCTTATTGAAAATCAATTTGATTATGCAAGAAAAGTAAATGAGGTAGCAAATAAAGCTAATACACAAAAAGAAAAATAGAACGGAGTTTATTTATGATTTCTATAATAGATTATGATGCGGGAAATCTAAAGAGTGTTGAAAAAGCATTGGCTTTTTTGGGAGAAGATGTGGTAATTTCAAGAGATAGAGATGAAATTCTATCAGCAGATAAAGTTATATTACCAGGTGTAGGTAGCTTTGGTGATGCCATGGATAAATTAAAAACATATAATATGGTTAATACAATATATGATGTTGTTGAAAAGGGTACACCTTTTCTTGGAATATGTCTTGGCTTGCAGTTATTGTTTGAAAGAAGTGACGAATCAAATGGTGTAAATGGATTAGGAATTTTGCAAGGAGAAATTTTAAGAATACCGGATAAAGAAGGTCTTAAAATACCACATATAGGTTGGAACTCCCTGAATTTTATAAATGATGGACGATTGTTTAAGAATATTAGTGAAGAGTCATATGTATATTTTGTTCACTCATATTATTTAAAGGCAAAAGAAGAAAGTATCGTAAAAGCGACAACAGAATATAGTACACATATACATGCTTCTGTGGAAAAAGATAATGTTTTTGCATGTCAATTCCATCCAGAAAAAAGTGGTTCTATAGGATTGAAGATGCTTAAAAATTTCGCGATACAATAGAAAGGTGAAGCTATGCATACAAAAAGAATTATTCCATGTTTAGATGTTAATAACAATCGAGTAGTAAAAGGCGTTAATTTTGTTAATTTACAAGACGCAGGAGACCCAGTGGAAATAGCGAAAGCATATGATAAGGCAGGTGCTGACGAAGTGGTTTTCCTTGATATTACAGCATCTAGTGATGGTAGAAAAACAGTAGTAGATTTAGTTAGAAATGTAGCGGCACAAGTATTTATACCGTTTACAGTAGGCGGTGGAATTAGGACAGTTGATGATTTTAAAGAGATTTTAAGAGAAGGAGCAGATAAAGTAGCTATAAATTCAGCTGCAATAAATAACCCTGAACTTATTTATGAGGCATCTCAAAAGTTTGGTAGTCAATGTGTGGTGGTAGCAATTGATGCAAAGAGAAGAGAAGATGGAAGTGGATGGAATATTTATAAAAATGGTGGAAGAATAGATACGGGTATAGATGCACTGGAATGGGCAAAGAAGGTTAATGATTTGGGTGCAGGAGAAATTTTGCTTACAAGTATGGATTGTGATGGAACAAAAAATGGTTATGATATTGAGCTCACTAGAAAGGTGGCAGGTATTGTAAGCATACCTGTTATTGCATCAGGTGGTGCAGGAAATAAAGAACATTTTTATGAAGCACTTACCCTGGGTGGAGCAGATGCAGCATTAGCGGCATCATTATTTCACTACAAGGAACTTGAAATAAATGAAGTTAAGCAGTATTTAGACGAAAGAGGAGTTTCAGTAAGAATATGTCAGCAATAAATAATGATTGGCTAGAGTCTTTGGGTGAAGAGTTTAAAAAGCCATATTATAATAAGCTATATAAAACTATAATTGAGGAATATAATTCACATCAGGTTTTCCCACCTTCAGATGATATATTTAATGCATTCAATCTTACACCTTTATCAAAAGTAAAGGTGGTTATAATTGGACAGGATCCATATCATAATATAGGGCAAGCTCATGGTTTGTGTTTTTCGGTAAAACCGGGAATTGATATTCCACCATCATTAGTGAATATATATAAAGAGTTAAAAGATGATTTGGGATGTAAAATACCAAATCACGGTTATTTAGAAAAATGGGCAAGTCAAGGTGTTCTTATGCTTAACTCAGTACTGACAGTACGAGCTCATAGTGCTAATTCACATCAAAGTATAGGATGGGAACAGTTTACGGATGCAGCCATCAGAGCAGTGAACACACAGGATAGACCTATTGTTTATTTATTATGGGGAAAACCGGCTCAGAATAAAGCTGCTCAAGTAAATAATCCAAAGCATTTATTATTAAAAGCACCACATCCAAGTCCATTGTCAGCTTATAGAGGCTTTTTGGGATGTAAGCATGTTAGTAAGGCAAATGAATTTTTAGAAGCGAATGGAATCGATAGTATCGATTGGCAAATTGAATAAAATTATGTACAAAAAGTGTGGAAAATTGAACAAATTTCACACTTTTTTGTTTTGTTATAAAAATTATAAGAAAAAAGTAAAAAAAACAGTAAATTATCTATTGACATTTTAAAAAGTTATGTTAATATAATAACAATACTTATGAAGAAGATAAGTAACTACATAACAAGAAGAGATTGTTTACAATGTATGACAGTCCCATCGTGGTCAATGTGAAATATAAGTAAAGGAAATGCTTACGACAAACCAATGGGATTATTTTTTTTATAAAAAAATACATTTTGCGAGTAAACGTTCTATCTTTAACTAAAGAAACTAACACGATAAAGAAAGGAGTGCGTTTTATGAAATTAAAATCACAATTTGTTTTAGCATTTTCATTATTTGCACTTATACCAGCATTAACAGTTGGTATTATTACTAAGGTAATTGTTGGAGATGAAGGAATAAAAGATGCTCAGGATAATGGTACTCAATTATTAGAGCTTGCTCAAGGTGGAACAGAAAGTATCATGGATATGGCAGTAAGAATTAATAACCAATCAAGTAGTGAAGTTGTATTTAAGCTATATTTAGAAGGTAGTGCATTAGTGGAGGACTCTGTTATAGCAAATCGTTTAAAAGAGCTTGTTGCAACCTATAAAATTTTTGATAATGCATTGATAACAGATACAGATGGAATTGTTATAGGCTCGGATGATGATTCTATGATAGGAACTGATTGTAATGCATTGTGGCCAGAGACAATGTCAGAAGTAAAAAGTACAGGACAACAGGTTATTTCTAAGGCTACTAAAAATGTTATTTCGGGAAATGTTATGCTAATAATGGTTACTCCTATAAAGGACGGAAATAATCTACAAGGATATTTCTTAAGTGCTTTAAATGTAAAGGAAATATATAACAAGGTAATTGCAAAGGCTAAATTATTTGATACCGGATATATTTATGTAGTAGAGCCTGACGGAACAATGCTTATGCATCCAAATTCAGATTTACTATTAGATAAAAAGGCTTTCAATGATCTTCCAATAGCTGATGAAGTTAAAGAATCTCAACATGGAAACGGTTTATATACATTTGAAGGCACAGAACGTTATTATACATTTGATACAGACTCAAATGGATGGAGCTATGTTGCTGTAATGCCAAAAGAAGAAGTTGAAAGTTTAATTGATTTTATTGTAAAATTATTAATGATTGTAATGGGAGTAGTTGTAGTTGTAGCACCGTTGATTTCAGTATTTATTGCAAATGGAATGATAAAACCAATAAAGAAAGTATCTAGTGGAATTGCATTGCTTGCAAATGGTGATTTCAGTAAAAAAATTGATGTAAATAAAAAGAATGAACTAGGACAAATGGCGACAGAGCTTAATAAAACTGCTGGTAGTTTGGCAGGAGCAGTAAGTGGTGTTAAATCTACATCATTACTTATGGGAAATCAATCACATGATTTATCTAAGATGTCAAATGAAATTACACAAGTTATTAATGAAATGAACGAATCTATTGATACAATAAATTCAGGTTCTACAGCTCAAGCTGAAGATATACAAGAAACTTTGGAAATGCTTATAAGCTTAGAAAATGAAATTAATGAAATTGCAGATAACTTGAATTTAGTTGCTGAATCTGCTGTAAATGCACAAGGTGAAGCATCAGCGGGAGAAAAGATTGTAAATACTTTAGTTGGTGCAATTGGTGATATAAGAGAAACATTTAGACAATTTAGTAAGAAAATAACTGATTTGGGTATTACTGTTTCAGAAATTAGTAATATTACAAATACAATCAACGACATTGCAAGTCAAACAAATTTGTTGGCATTAAATGCGTCTATTGAAGCTGCAAGAGCTGGAGAGATGGGTAAAGGATTTGCGGTTGTTGCTGAAGAGGTAGGAAGTCTTGCAGAGCAGTCAAAGAAGTCAGCAGAGGAAATTGGTTTACTTATTCATAATGTAAGTCAGGAAACAGCAGGTGTAGTAAAAGATTCTTCTCATGTAGATGAATTGCTTGAAGAACAAAGCAAGATAGTTGAAGATGTTCTAGGTGCATTTGAAGCAACTATGGAATCAATACAGGTAGCAGAACCTAAAATAAAGAAGACATTTTCATCTCTTGATATAGCTGAAAAAGCAGGGCATTCAGTAAGGGAAAAAGCAGAGTCAATCGCAGCTTCAGCAGAAGAAGTTGTAGCATCTACTGAAAGAATTGCAGCAACTTCACAAGAGTTACTTGCAATGAGTGAAAATGTTTCAAGTAATGCAGAAAAAACAGATCAAGTAGCAGATGAATTAAATAGAACTATGAGTGCATTCCAATGCTAGCAAAAGTTCGACGTTAGATTCATCTTAAATAAAAAGATTCCTCGCCATCAGCGAGGAATCTTTTTATAAATTTTTATTTGCAGTTGCAAGCATTAACTTAATTCTATTTAACTGATTAACCTCACTTGCACCAGGGTCATAGTCAACAGCTACTATGTTTGCATCTGGATGTTCATGGCGAAGTTCCTTTATAACACCTTTTCCAACAACATGGTTTGGAAGACAACCAAATGGTTGTGCACAAACAATATTTGGTACACCGTTATGTATTAATTCAAGCATTTCGCCAGTTAAGAACCAGCCTTCACCTGTTTGGTTACCAATTGAAACAATAGGTGAAGCATCTTTTGCAAGATCTCTTATATCGGCAGGAACATCGAAATGTTTACTGTTTTTACAAGCTTTAACTACAGGTTTTCTTAGATATTCTAAAAATTTAACACCAATGTTTGAAACCATTTTTGACTTCTTACTCATTCCTAGATAATCTGTTTTAAAGTTACTGTTGTAGAAAGAGTATAAGAAGAAGTCAAGTAAATCAGGCATAACAGCCTCAGCTCCCTCGTGCTCAAGCAATTCTACAAGGTAGTTGTTAGCAGATGGAAGGAATTTAACCAAAATCTCACCAACAATACCAACTCGAGGTTTTTTGAGTGTTTCATCTATTGGAATATTATCAAAGTCCTCAATAATCTGTTTAAGGTTTTTCTTAAACTGTCTCATATTCCAAGATTTATTACTAATATCCTTTATACATTTTTCAACCCATTTCTTATGGACTTTATCAGCAGAGCCTTTTTCTAACTCATATGGTCTCATGCGGTATAGACAGCGCATAAAAACATCACCATAAACAACAGCTTGCATTCCTTTTATAGCAAGAGAAGGAGTGATTTTAAAACCACTATTCTTTTCAATCCCTTGAACACTTAATGAAACAACAGGTATATGTGAAAGTCCTGCTTTTTCTAATGCTCTACGTATAAAACCTACGTAATTTGAAGCACGGCATCCACCACCGGTTTGTGTCATAACAATAGCAGTTTTATTTAAATCATATTCGCCTGATAAAACAGCTTCCATCATCATACCTACAACGATAAGAGAAGGATAGCAAGCATCGTTATTAACATATTTCAAACCGATATCTACGGCATTTCTACATTTTGCTTTATAATCAGGTGAATTAACATCAGCTTGA
>JAVBUL010000197.1:0-2500 GCA_031555415.1 Lachnospiraceae bacterium
CATATAGATATATTATATATGTAAACAATACTACTAATTCATACACTAAAATTGGTTTTGAAATAATCCTTTTTTCTTTATCTATTCCTGCAATTAACATTAGTCCAGATATATATAAAATTCCTATTATTAAATAAATAAATTGATCTAGTTCAATTGAAAGCCATTTAATGTTTAATGATAATGAAAATAGTAAAAATATTATTCCTGAAAAAAGTTCTAAAACAATATACCTTATACCTATTTTTTTATGGCAATATCTACATTTACCTTTTAAGAATATATAGCTAAGAACAGGAATCATATCGAAAAAACCTAATTTATGATTACAATTAGGGCAAAAAGATCTTTCGTGAGTTATATCTTTTCCTAGCGGAATTCTATATGTTGCTAGTGAAAAGAAACTTCCAAATAAAAGTCCTGTTATAAAAATTAGTATATAAATTACTACTTCCATTTAACCTAAATTCTTTCTTTATAGTAAAATAGGCATACACACTATTAATAAATGTATATGCCAAAATAGATTATTGGGCGTATGCTCTACGCCCGCACATAATACAATTATTTTAATTGATTTAAAATTTCATCTACTTTAGTATTTAAAGTTTCTAATTGGTTTACTTCAGCTTTTTGTGCATTTGAATAATCTTTAGCACCTTGTTGAGCTTTACCAAGTATACCCTCATTACCTAATACCATTGTAATTGTAACAGCAGCTAATATTATAAGAACTATAATTGTAACTACTAATGCAACTAATGTAATACCTTTGTTTGATTTCATAGAATTTTTCCTCCTCATTTTTTTAATATTTGTATATATTTAAAAATAAATATAACCTAAAATTATTGTGCAAACTTTTTATATTCGCATTTATTTTGAACCACTATTATTAAAGTATGTTCCTGTGTTGTTATTAGTAGTTCCGCCCACTTGTGCTATTTGATGATGTATTCCCTGTAGTATTTCCTTGCGTAGCTGAGCTTACAGTACCAAATGGATTTATTTTTCCTGGTTTGTAATTTTTTGTTTTTTCATACATTTTCAGTTCAGAAGCTTCTACTTGATATAAAACGTTTGTTGGCGCTGTATCTTGTACTTGTGCTTTTTTTAGTTCATTTTCTACTTCTTCTGGTATTGTGTATGATATTTTATTTGGTATTGTTTTATTTAATGGAATATAGTCATAAAACAGTACTCCCAAAATTAAAACTATTGCTATTAAAAGTAATATCATTATAAAAATTTCTTTTACTACTGTTTTAGCCATTTTTCCACCTCTTTTCTTATGCTATTTTTATTCATTTTCTGTTTGATTACTTATTTGATTATTTATGTTATTACTTGTTCCTGTTATAGCATCACTTAATTTTTTAACATTTTGTGTTCCTGCATTTGCATTCATATCTAAGTCAGTTTTTTCTGAGTTTGTTCCATTATTTTCTACAACTTGTTCTTCTGGCGAAGAAATTGTGGCTACATTTATATATAAGTCTTTTACCATAAATGTTGCAACAAGTACATTTTCTGCATTTGGACTCATTAAGAAATTTTCAATAACAAAATTTAAATCCGAATCCTTTTCTATAGCATATATAAAATCTGTTATTGCAATATACTGTCCTGTAACTGAAAAACTTAAACTTTTTGTTGCAGTTATAGTTCCAGGCTCAACCTTTAAGTCCAGTCCTATTCCTTCTTTTGTTGCATAATTTCCTATTGTTGTCCATAAAAATTCCATTTCGTAGTTTTGTATTTTGCGAGAATTTTGCACATCTTCTTGTGAACTAAATGCAATTTTATTTTCATAATCTTCTCTTGCAGTTATAAGCTGTTTTGACCCAGAATTTAATCTGCTCATTTTTTCAGGAAAATCTCTGCTAGTTAATATGGATACTTTCTCTATTGTTTCATCTAATATTTTACTTCTATCTGCTATGTTCCTATACCCTGGTACTCCTGATAATGAAAAATCTAAAGTCATGTCAGTTGCAGCTTGTCCATCAACTGCTTTTGGTTTAAATTGTAACTTACCCAAAACTGCAAATATTATTGCTGTTAGTAGCAGAAGATTTATTAATGACATCAATATCTTCTTCATGGTAAATCACCTTCAATCGTCACTTTTATTACATTGTCTTGCTTGTATCCACTGTCTGATGTTACATTTAATAATATATCATCTGTTTTAAGTTTAGCTTTAAAATATCCTAATTGTTCATATTTTTCTGCTTGTGCTTTTATTACAATGTGCTTTCCTGATAAGTTTTGTATGCTTGTTAATTGTACTCCATCTGGTATTCCAAACATAACTTTGTTTAGCAAGTTAGGAATATTGTTTCTGTTTCTATATCTTTCTTCTGTTTTTTGATTTAATTCATCAAGATTTTGTTTTAATTTTATATATTGATCTGTTATTCCTTCTACTTTAGTAATATCTTCATTTAATTTAGCCATCTGAGAAGTTGTGTCAGTTAAAGCCAGGCTTGCTTCTTCT
>JAVBUL010000126.1:0-8738 GCA_031555415.1 Lachnospiraceae bacterium
AAGTAAGGTGAAATAATATGTTTAAAAAGATAATATGTTGTATAACAATAATAGGTACTTTAATGGTTTTTGTTGCATGCAGTAGTGAGAAAGATAACGAGGAAACGTTGGACGTTACAATAGATACTACAGAAGATATAAGTACTACGATAGAACAAAATACTACAGAAGAAAGTACAACACAACAAGAAGGTATATCTAATTCTATAGGGCTTTATATTTATAATGATGCACAGGGAGTAAGACAACTGGTTACAGACCATTATACTAATTGGATACAAGGTCAGGATATTGTATGCTATGAAGTATTGGCATCTAAGGAGTCACAGATTACAGGGACATATTTTAAGGATATGTGGGAGTCTTTGTGGTATGAGTGTTTTGATTCTAATGATTATAAAATAGGATATTTTTTAGAGATAGAGCTTGAAAGTGGAGAGAAGATAGACAAAATGATTCGTACTCCAAATGATATAGATGGATTTACTGATTATGTGGAAGCATATATGTATGATGATTACCATCAGACAAGAGGAGTGTGGTATACTCATTTAAGCGAACCAGATATGAATGCAGAAACAATGTGTACATCGATAAAATTAACAGCAGGAAGCAAAATATCAGAGATAAAGCAAATGTGGCTTACTGCTTATGTTTATACTAGTGATAAGGATTTTGATACTTTGACTGGATTGTATGTAGGAAATAATAGCTATAGGATACATATAGGTAAAGAAGATTAGGTGAAAATTTTTAATATAAATTAAAATTTTTAATTTATTAAAAAGCAATTTTTATCTTAAAATTTTTAATTATTAAAAAGCAAAAAGCAATTGACAATATTGGTTTTTCAAAGTATATTATTTAAGTGTGTAAAACACAAGCTGGCATGGCACAGACGGTAGCGCACCTCATTGGTAGTGAGGAGGTCACGGGTTCGATTCCCGTTGCTAGCTCTAGTTTAAAGGCTTTCAGAAGATTCAATCTTTTGGAAGTATTTTTGTTTGATTAAAAAATCGAACTAATGAGTTTCTATTTTCTAACTGTTTTTTAATAAGAAAAATCACTCAAAAATCGCTTTGTAGTACTATTATGGTACTGTTTCTAAAATTAATACATTATAAATAAAAATACCTATCTTCATATTGCTCAAAGATAGGTATTTCATATTAAGTCAGTACTTTTTCAATATCTCCATTATCAATGTATACGAAGTATTGATTTAATAACGAAATCTTTTTTTATTTACAGTCTTAAAATTTATAGATTTTGATACTAACTGTAAAAGCATTATTCTTGGCAACCTATATTTAGATATTCGGTGAATTTATCAAGGTTGATAAGATATTTATTACCAGCTTTAATGTGTATTACTTTATTCTCAAGACATAAGTTTCTCACATGACAGTATGCTAATCCTGTTTCTGTCACAAATTCTTTTATTGTTCTCATTCTCGGAATGTTGTTAACAGTTTGATTTGTTGTTTACTCCTTTGGGAGAATTGGTCTGCTAAAACAACATTTTTATTTTATAAGCAAATCCAATTCTATATTCTAAAAATTGTTATTGGTTTCACCTCTCTTAGGACATTAGTTATTTTATACTTCACGTTCTTTATTTTCCTTTCCTGTATTCTTAGTATGGAAGTTATCAGTAATTTCTTAATCTACTGTACGAAATATATTGTTAAGTTCTTTTATAGGTCATCCCAATTATCATCATTAAATGATTCTTCATTTGTTCTTCTGTATGGGATAATCTGTATTGTTAATGGTTCTGTACCATCGTTATCTGAAAGCAATGCAATATTATGACCATAGGCCTTTTCTATGATAATGCACATACTGGCTGATTTAAAGGACTTGGATTTGCACTATAATAATTACTATATTAAATCAGTAGATTCAAATATGAGGCTATTTAGTATCAAAAATCAATGTCAAATATTAAAAAAATAATGAAAAATATTTAGTTGTATGTTATAATCTCATATGTGTAGTTAAATATTAAAAACAAAGGGGATAAGACATGGATGAATTAGAAATTGTAACAAATAAAGAACTAACAAATAATATCGAGCAATATAATCCTATGATGTTGCAGTATTTGCAAGAACTAAATTTACCTATAAATAACGTATTAACACCAATAGATGAAAGAAAAAAAGTTATTTATGGTATGGAGTCTGCAATAAATAATATACCTATTGAAAATCGCTCATCAGCATTCTACCTAACCAACTTTGTTGTATCTGTTGCTTCAGGTCAGTTTAATGCGGCATTAAATTGTTTGTGGAATGAAACTGTTTTAGCCTTGCGTAAAGTTGTTGAAAAATTTGATTTAGCGTATATTTTTCAAATGGCAGAAAAAATCAATTCAAGATATAAGAACTTAAGTGCACCCGAGGATTTAGAGTCAATTAGTGAACATGATTTGCTTGAAATATGTCGTAATGCAGAGCTTATTGATAATATCGTGTATACAAAATTGGAATATATAAATTATATGAGAAATCATGCTAGTCTTGCACATCCTAACGGAAACATGATGACTGGATTTGAATTACTAAGCATGTTAGAAGTATGTATTATTAACGTAATTAACGCAAAATTAAATGAAGCGAATATCACGCTCAGTAGATTATTAAATAATATACGTACTATAGATATTCCAGTAGAAGATATTCCAGCTATAGGTCATGAATTTGCAAGACTAACACAAAAGAGAGCTGACGATTTTTTATGGAGCTTTTTTGGAATGTATACGGATTTAAGACAGCACTATACTACAATAAATAATATATCGAGATTAGCAACATATATTTGGGATGTATCATCTGAAACGATGAGATATGAAATAGGTGCCAGATTTGGATTTTATAGAAAAAATGGGGAAGTGGATAAGAAAGAACGTGCAGAACAATTTTTGAATATTGTAAACGGTTTAACCTATAAGGATGAAGATAGTTTGGTTACAGAACTTATTCAAAAATTAAGTGTTTTGAAGAGTACTCATTTCTCGTGGAATAACTTTTATAATGAATATCCAATTGTACAAACACTGGGACTCTCTATTCCAAGTAATGGTATAATTCCTAAAGCGGCTCTTAACTTATGGATAAAAGTAATAAGCATATGCTATGCTGGAAATGGAAAAGGTTATAGACAGGGTATTGATGAAAATGCCACTACATATTATGAAAAGTACATAAGTGATTTTAGAGAGCCCGAAATAATAGAATTTCTGTTTTTATTTTCAGATATTGAATTTACAACTGATTTGGATAAAATAACTCCAGATTCGCGAATGAGAGAACTTGCTAGCAAGCTGAAAAATATTTCAAACAATACATTTATTAATCAAGCATTAGACTGTATTATAACTGGACCTCATTTAAAATTGAGTAAGATGGATACTATATCTAAATATAAAGATTTGTTAGGAAAAATTAGTAGAGTGTATTAAGATTGGTATATAATTTTATAATAAACTTACAGTCAAGTTTTGTAGTACTGTTTTAGTACTAAACATATAAAAAACAGTACTACAATATCAAAAGCTATTAAAAGCAAATCGCTCACAAACCTTATAAAATAAGGACTTATGAAGAATCATCAAGCACTATCAAAGTAAAATATATTTTTGGTAGTGAGGAGGTCACGGGTTCGATTCCCGTTGCTAGCTTTTATTATTTGAAGGAACAACTTATGAGCGCAACAAAATTAGTTATTGGAATATTAGCACATGTAGATGCAGGAAAAACAACATTAGCAGAAAGTATACTGTATAAAAGCGGCAGTATAAAAAAACTCGGAAGGGTGGATCATAAAGATGCATTCTTGGATACTTATGCCCTTGAAAGAGAAAGAGGTATCACTATTTTTTCTAAGCAAGCTGAACTTAGTTTAAAGGAAAAAGGAGTCACTCTATTAGATACTCCTGGACATATAGATTTTTCGGCTGAAATGGAGCGGACACTAAGCGTACTTGATTACGCTATACTTGGTGTATCAGGCTCAGATGGTGTACAAGGGCATACAAATACTTTGTGGAAGCTATTAAAACATTATGGAATACCAGTGTTTGTATTTGTAAATAAAATGGATCAACCAGATAATGATAAGGAAAAGTTATTAAAAGAAATAAAGAAAAAACTTGATATAAATTGTGTGCATTTTGATGAAAACCAAAGTAGAGAAGATTTTCTTGAAAACATTGCTTTATGTGATGAAACATTAATGGAAATGTATTTAGAAAAATCAAATATTGAAGATGATAGTATTTGTGAATTTATAAAAAAGAGAAAGATATTTCCTTGCTACTTCGGTTCGGCGCTTAAAATGCAAGGAGTTAGTGATTTATTAGATGGAATTGAAAGATATTCAAAATGCCCAAACTATGGTGAAGAGTTTGGTGCAAAGGTTTATAAAATAGGCAGAGATGTAAATGATAACAGACTTACATATATGAAAATCACAGGGGGATGTCTTAGAGTAAAAGATACCTTGACTAACGATTGCGATGATGAATCTAAATTATGGAAAGAGAAAGTAGACCAAATTAGAATATATTCAGGAGAGCAGTATAGCACGGTAAATGAGGTGAATGCAGGTACAATATGTGCTGTTACAGGGTTAAGTAAAACATATGTTGGTGAAGGAATTGGAATAGAGAAAGAGATAGAAGAACCAGTACTAGAGCCGGTACTTACATATCAGATAAAATTACCGGAGAATAGTAATGTATATTTAATGTATTCAAAACTATGTCAGTTAGAGGAAGAAGAACCACAGTTGCATATTGTTTGGGATGAAATAAATAATGAAATTCGAGCACAAGTGATGGGTGAGGTTCAAATTGAAATCTTAAAAAGAATGATTTTAGAACGTTTTGATGTGAATGTGGAATTTGGTAAGGGAAGTATTGTATACAAGGAAACGATAGAGGATACAGTCGAAGGTGTTGGACATTTCGAGCCGCTACGTCATTATGCAGAGGTACATTTGTTACTAGAACCTATAGAGCGAGGAAGTGGACTAGTATTTGCAAATAAGTGTAATGATGATGTATTGGATAAAAATTGGCAAAGGTTAGTACTTTCACACTTGGAAGAAAAGAAACATAAAGGTGTTCTTATTGGTGCGCATATTACTGATATGAAGATAACACTTATTTCAGGAAGAGCACATCAAAAACATACAGAAGGTGGAGATTTCAGGCAAGCAACATATAGAGCAGTAAGGCAAGGATTAAAAAGAGCAAAGAGTATTTTACTTGAGCCGATATATGAATTTAGGCTAGAGATACCGTCTCAAATGGTGGGTAGGGCATTATCTGATATACAAAAAATGTATGGAAATTTTGAACCGCCATTAGTTGAAGGAGATATATCTGTAATAATCGGAACTGCTCCTGTACTTACTATGCAGGATTATCAGACAGAGGTTTTGGCGTATACAAAAGGTTATGGTAAGCTATTTTGCTCCTTAAAGGGCTATGAAAAATGCCATAATGAAGAATATGTTATAAATGAGAAAGCTTATAATAGTGAAGAAGATTTAGAAAACCCAACAAGTTCAGTGTTTTGTGCACATGGCGCTGGGTTTGTAGTACCATGGGATGAAGTGTTTACCTATATGCATCTTGATGCCTATAGTATGCATCTTGATGCCTATAGTATGCATCTTATGCAAAATAATGAAAAGCAAGCAGATGATATAACAATCAAAAGCGTAGGGACTAAAGCAAATAGTAAGAGCTCTAGCATAGATGATAAGGAGTTAGAAGAAATATTTACTCGTACTTATGGAGCGATAAAGCAAAATAGGAATAATTGGAGTAAAACTTCAAACGATTATAATGCTAACTCAAAGACGATAGTGCATAGCCAAAAGCAACCAAAAAAAGAAAAGGAAAACTATCTATTAGTGGATGGTTACAATATTATTTTTGCATGGGAAGAATTAAAAGAGTTATCAAAAGTAAACTTTGGTGCGGCAAGAGATAAGCTTGCGGATATACTTTGTAACTATCAAGGTTTTAAGGATATAAAATTAATACTTGTATTTGATGCTTATAAAGTCGAAGGAAGTAAAGGAGAAGTTTCGAAATATAATAATATTTATATTGTATATACAAAGGAAGCTGAAACAGCAGATGCTTATATAGAAAAGGTAACTCATGATATTGGAAGAAAGCATAATGTAACAGTGGCTACTTCTGATGCATTAGAGCAGTTGATTGTTTGGGGACAAGGAGCTAATAGAATGTCTGCCAATGATTTGAGGGTAGAAGTAGAAAGTGTAAATATTGAAATTAGAGAAAGCTTACAAGAAATAAAAAAAGACAAGAACCATCTTTTTGATAATTTGCCAGAGGATGTAGCAGAATTGATGGAAGATGTAAGACTTGGAAATAAGAAGCTTTAATAAAAAATCGGCTAAAGCCGATTTTTAGTTAATAGGAAATTCCTCGAATTGTTCCAGCAAGAATGACTTTATTATTCTTGCAAAGTTCGCTATGCGAATCTTTTGTTCGGCTTTAGCTGAGTCCTTTTTAATAAAAGAATTTAGCTATCTCGTCTATATCCTTTCTTTTAGGCATATCTGGATTTTCAGCTCTATAACCAACAGCTAGTACAGAGACAATCACTTCATCTTCGGGAATATTTAAAATTTCTCTAATCTTATCTGAATTACGAAGCCCCATTACAAGAGTATCAAGTCCAAGGTCCTTAGCTTTTAACATTAAATTTTGATTTTGTAAACCTAAATCATAGCAAGCCCATCCTTCGCCTACTTCATTACTAAAGCTACCATCAGGATTGCAGCCTGAAATACCCTTTACAAATGTAGTGACTATCAAAGTAGCATTTTCGCTACGTTGTGCATTAAATGATGGCAGACAAGTTCTAATTTCTGAACAAATTTCATTAGACATAATTACATAATAGCGGCTAGATTGGCAGTTTTTCCATGAAGGAGCTAAAATAGCAGCATTTAATATTTCGTCTATAAGAGATTTATCTACAGGTTTATCAGTATATTTACGAATAGTACGTCGTTCTTTATTTAATGTATCAAAATTCATTATTCAATCTCAACTTTCTGAAAAAAATTTATATTGTAACATTAAAATTTTAACACAAATAATATTAATTTACTATAAAAATCTATTTGGGAATAGTAAAAAATGGTTTAGTATGATAAAATTATAACTATATTGATTGCATGGAGGTGGATATGGGAGAAGTAATTGTAGAAGTTGTAATAGAGATTGCCTGCGAGGTTATGGGGTTAGCATTATCAAGATATATGCCAAAGTGGATTAGGGTATTAGTATTGACTATAATAGCTTGTGTAATTGAATTTATAGTACTTATCTTGGCACATAATAATAAAGTGATATTTGCGGTACTTAGTATACTTATTTGGGGTTTATGGATATTTTTTATAAACGAAATCTTAAGGGTAAGGTTTAAGAAAAGTCTTTATGCAAAGATAGATGAGAATAATGAATTTATTGGAAAAAGAACCATAGGTGGAGATGTGTGTGGAATAGTAAAAACATCAAACTCAAGTTTGAGTTCTATTAATGAAACAGTTTCTATTAGCTTTAAAAAAGATGATATGTATTTTAAGTCTTATAAAAAGGAATCAGAAGTGATTATAGATGAGCAAAAGATAGATTTTTTAAAGAAAATGATAAATGATGAAGAACTGTATTTTCAATCAATTGTAAAGAAGGCAAGAAAACAAATACCTGATTGTAGTTGTAGTCCCATAGTAACAAAAATAATATGGAATGAAGGTAAAGAGATAGATATAAGTTTTGTATTTAAAGAAAAAGATAGAAGAAAAAGTTATATAGTAAAGGAAAGTATGAGTTATATATAGGTTAAGAAAGTTATAATTTTGTAAAGTATGTATAATTACTAAAATAGATATGGTATTATGTTGGATGAAAGTCTGACACTACAAAGTGAAAGGATACTAAAATGGCTGATTTAGACAAGATAAGAGAAGAGATTGATAAAGTAGATAAAGAGTTGGTTGAACTATTTGAGGAACGAATGAAATTATGCGTAGAAGTGGCAGAGTATAAAATAGCCAATGGAAAGCAAGTTTTAGATGTAACCAGAGAAAAAGAAAAAATAGAGAAAATAGGAAATCTTGCAAAAGAAGATTTTAATAGAAATGCATCAAAAGAGCTTTTTAAACAAATAATGTCAATGAGCAGAAAGCTACAGTATAATGTCTTAGCAGAACATGGAATGATATCAGAGATAAAATTTGATGCTATTGATACTATACTAAAACCAGATGTAAAGGTAGTTTATCAAGGTGTAGAAGGTGCTTATGCTCATGAAGCAGTTTTACAGTATTTTGGTGAAAATGTAGATGCATACCATGTTGAGTCATGGCGTGATGCCATGGAAGAAGTAAAATCAAAAAGAGCAGATTATGCAGTATTGCCTATAGAAAACTCAACAGCAGGACCGGTAAGTCAAGTATATGATTTATTGATTGAATATGATAATCATATAGTTGCTGAAACGTATGTAAAGGTACAGCACGCACTACTTGGTACGATGGATGCTGAGATTTCAGATATTAAAACGGTTTATTCTCATCCGCAGGCACTTATGCAGTGTGATAAGTTTTTAGCTGGATATAGAAACTGGAAGCAAATGAGTTATCCAAATACGGCTGGTTCTGCAAAAAAAGTATTTGATGAT
>JAVBUL010000219.1:0-12648 GCA_031555415.1 Lachnospiraceae bacterium
ATTGATATTTTAGATATAATATTGGAAATACATCTTCGTACAATATTTCCCCATTTCTACCTTCTTGCCATTCAATGCTAATTGAATTCAAAAACTTTTTATATAGTTTAAGTACATCCTTTGTTCTATAAAGCCTTCTAAACTTATCATTTATTATTTCTAGTTCTACTTCATCAAAGTTTTTCCCTGAAAGTGTTTCTGCTTCATCTATAATATATTCCGCAATAGCATCGATTCTTTTCATAAGTGGAGTTTCTGTAAATTTCTCATAAAACATCTTTTCTATCTTATGCGCTGTGGCATCTAAGTTCTTATATACCACATCTTTAAAATTTATAAGATATGATTCAAGTTCTAACACAAATCCATTTATTTCACTTACAAATTCACTTGATTGCTTAAACTTTGTATTTTTTCCATATCCCCATTTCATTATATCTTCTATACTGTCATATCTATCTTGGCATTTCCCAAATTCTTTTAGCTGCCTTGATGCAAAGTCATCAAAACTCATCTCACTAATATTCTCTTCATTTAGTTCTGGAAGTATATGTGCTATATAATCTGCAAAAACGCCATTTGGTGAAAGTATAAGAATATTGTCTGCCTTTATTGCGTTTCTGTTATTATATAAAAGATAAGCCATTCTGTGCAGTGCTATAGATGTTTTACCTGAACCTGCTGTTCCTTGTACTACTAGTATTTTACTACTTTTATCTCTGATAATGGCGTTTTGCTGTTTTTGTATAGTTGCTACAATGCTTTTCAATCTATCACTGCCATTCATTGATAATTCCTTTTTCAAAATATCATCATCTATATTTATATCACTTTCGAAAAAATAGAGCATTTTTCCATTCTCTATTTTATACTGCCTTTTAGCTGTTATCTCACCTTCTATAGTTCCATTTGGAGCTTCGAATGATGCTTTTCCTTTATCATAATCATAAAACAAACTTGATACAGGTGCTCTCCAATCAAAAACGAGCGGAATATCTGATGCTTTAGGAGAAAAATTTCCTATTCCAATATAATATGACTCTGGCTGTGTTTCATCCTCATACATAAAATCAACCCTTGCAAAATAAGGTGATGCTAACATCTTTTCATATCTATGTCTTTCCCTTACTCTATCTGACTTTTCACTTACTGTATTAAGCATAGACTGCTTATAATCATAATGCTCATAACCGTATTCATCAAACTCATTATAATTTTGCCAATAATAGTCATTCATTTTCTTTATGTCTTTTTCATGATATTCAAGTACTTCATCTATCTCATTTATTTTCAGTAAAAGCTTTTCAATAATATTTTCTAAGTACTTTGACTCGTCCATATATACCCCTTATTACTTTTCTAATGAAGTTTTTTTATTAAACACTACCTTCAATGTCTGTATTCCAATAATAACCGCTCCACCTATCACAAAAAATAATATATTAAATGTGTCAAAACTTAAAGCGGCTCTTGGATTATCTAAACTTGTTGGTCCCTTAACTATAGAATAAAGTGAACCTACCATCATACCGATTATCCAGTACATTATTGCTGAACGATGCTTATCAAGTAGATATTTTAATCCTTTTACTACAGAAAATATACCCGCTAAACAACCTAGTGCAAATATTATCATTGCAGGAACATAAGTAAACTGCATCTTCACACAGCCTGATACCGCTGTCATTATTGCTTCATATGCTCCAAACACAAACATAATTGTAGATCCTGAGATACCCGGAAGTACCATTGCTGAAATAGCAAACATTGCACAAATAAAAAGATATACTCCATTTCCAAATGAAAATTCTCCAAATCTAAGATCCAAAGCCATATCTAAATTACCCGAAAAATATGTAATGCCAACTACAAGTGCTACTCCTGCAAATAAAAATATTATATTCTTATATTTACCAATAAACTCATGCTTTTCTTCCATAATAATAATAGGAATTGCAAAAATAATAAATCCTAAAAACATTGAACTAATTTCATAAATATTTTTCTCAAATACTGCTTTTATGACTAGAGACGCAAGTGCCATTCCCACAATCCATCCAATTCCAAGCTTAACTAAGAATCTAAATGCACCTACTCTTTTTTCTTTATCCTTTGATACAATATTATTTAATGAATTAATAAACTCATCATAAATTCCCATAAGGAATAAAATTGTTCCTCCTGATACTCCCGGAACACTATCTGCCAGTGCCATTAAAAAACCACCTAAAGTCCTAATAAACATATTTTCCTCTTTCTGCTACGAATTTTGTAGCATATAATTATTTACCTCATTTAAAAATGCTTTCATATCTCCATCTGTACCTATCGTAATTCTTAGATAATCCTTTATTAGAGGGTCATCCCAGTGCCTTACATATATATTCTTTTCACGTAAGTAATTATACATATCATTGATATCATATTTCTTATGTGTCGCAAAAATAAAGTTTGTCTTTGAATCCGGAAACTCAAAGCCCATTTCTTTTAGTGATTGCTTTGTATTTTCCCTTGTGATCATAACTTTATTTCTAACTGTGTCAAAATAATGCCAATCTTTCATGCTAGCTGCACCCGTAATAATCGCCGGATAGTTTATAGTATATGAGTTAATTGAAAACTTAACATCATGTAATGCCTTTATAAGCTCCTTATTACCTATTGCATATCCCAGTCTCATACCTGCCATTGATCTTGACTTACTAAATGTCTGCACAATCAACAGATTATCATATTTATCAACTAATTTCAATGCGCTTTCTCCGCCAAAATCAATATAAGCCTCGTCGATAATCACAATAGACTCTTTGTTACTCTTAACTATTTCCTCTATTACTTCCAATGGCTCGTAAACAGATGTAGGAGCGTTTGGATTTGGTAAAATAATTCCTCCGTTTGGTACTTTATAATCTTTTACATTTATAGTGAAATCTTCATTTAACTTTGGTGTACTATATGGAATTCTATATAATTTCGCCCAAACAGGATAAAATGAATATGTTATATCCGGGAATAAAATAGGTTTATCTGAATTAAAAAATGTTAAAAAACAATTTGCTAATACATCATCAGAACCTACTCCTATGAATACCATATCTTTATCTACTTTATAAAATTTTGCAATCTCTTCTAATAATGGTGTAGCTGCTGTATCCGGATATAATCTTAATAAATCGGAACTTCTTTGTACATCATCTAATATCTCACTTACAAAAGGGGATGGGGGATATGGACACTCGTTAGTATTTAACTTAATCATCTCCCTATTATTTGGCTGCTCGCCCGGTACATATGGTACTACTCTTCGTATATTTTTTTCCCATAATCTTGCTTTTGAACTCATTTTAATATCTTATCCTCTCTTTATATTATCTAACGGCTTACCATCTATCTTTTCTTTTAGTTTCTTCCATGCTGTTCGTGAATTTGCTATAGTTTCATATGATACACAATATGCTAACCTTACATATCCCGGACATGCAAAAGAACTTCCTGGAACAATAATTATATTTTCTTCCTTTGCCATTTCACAAAGCTTCTTTTCATCCGCTATTGGTGATTTAACAAATAAATAGAATGCTCCCTTTGGCTCTACACATTCAAATCCCATTGATGTAAGAATAGTGTATAGTGCCTTTCTATTTCTGTCATAATATTCAATGTTTACCTTTGAATCAATAGCTTTACCTACTGCTCTTTGTATAAGCGAAGGGGCATTTACGTAACCCAAAACTCTATTTGCAATAGTTGCAGCATTTACAAAGGTTTCAAATTCTTCCATTTCACTCGGTATCACAAGATATCCAATTCTTTCACCCGGTAAGGATAGTGATTTACTAAATGAATAACCAACAATTGTGTTTTTATAGTACTTAGTAAGATATGGAACCTCTACACCATCATATGCCAACTCTCTGTAAGGCTCATCTGATATAAGATAAATATCCGTTTTAAACTCTTTGCTTTTTTTGTCTAAAATATCTGCAAGCTTTTTAATTACTTCTTCTGAGTATACAATTCCAGTTGGATTGTTTGGATTATTTATAATTACAGCTTTTGTTTTACTTGTAATCTTTGATTCAAATTCCTCAATATTTGGTTCGAAGGTCGGTATATTAGGCGCAACCTCTATCAAAATTCCATCGTAATTTGCTACATATGACCTATATTCCAAAAAGTATGGGGCAAATGTAAGAACTTCATCATTAGGATTAAGTATCGTCTTTAATATTACATTTAGACCTCCTGCTGCCCCCACTGTCATAATTACATTTTTATATGTAAACTCTGTTTCAAATCTTTTATTAAGTGATTTTGCAATGCTTTCTCTTACATCCTCATAGCCTGCATTGCTCATATAACCATGAACAAATGTAGTTTCTTCACTATCTATGATTTCTTTTATAGCCTCGTTCACTATTTTAGGAGCAGGAACATTAGGATTTCCCAAACTAAAATCAAAAACATTTTCTTCTCCATATATAGAGGCTAACCTTTTACCTTCTTCAAACATCATCCTTATCGCTGAATTATTATTTACTAATCCAATCATTTTATCTGCTATCATTATATTTGCTCCTTTCCTTATACAGTAAAAAATATATAGATAGAAATACTATCAAGCTTCCTACAAAGCCTCCTACTGTATCTATTACAACATCTCTTAATGCCGGTGTTCTTCCATCTGTAAACATTTGATGAAATTCATCTGAAATCGCGTACAAACAGCACAATACCGTCGCCATAAATAATCTATACTTGTTTATTTTTACATTAATTGTCATTAATGTCAATGTAATAAACATACCTAGTATAGCATATTCTGTAAAGTGTGCCAACTTTCTTATTATAAAATCCAGTATTTCCATACTCTCATTATCAAGTTTAAGCGGAAAAATTTTAATAACAAAGTTAGTAATAAAGTTTCTACTCATATTTGTTGAATCACTTCCGGTTTGAGCTGAAAAAATAAATATTACCGTCATCCATATTATAGACAAGAAGAAAAAGAGCAACCCACATGCTCTTCTTCTTTTTATATTGCATAAATTAGTTTCTAAAAAAATCATATTTCTACTATTCCTCTTTTCGAAGATGATGCATCTCACCCGACATATTCCCAGTCACACCCACACTACTCTGGATAGCTTTTGGTGGATGATCCTTTTCTAATCCTTCCTTAATCTGTAACAATGCACATCTATTACAGTATTGGCCTGTAACAATCGGCACTTTGCAAAATTTACATATTTTTTGCTTTTTAACCTCTAAAAACCTTCCATCTTTAACAAATAAATCTATTAATCGTTTTGGTACCCCTGTACGATCAGATATTTCTTGAATATTATAACTAGTACCATATTCATCTACAAAATCTCTAACTATTGCATACTCATTCCTAAATATATTTCCACACGTATTACATTTGTATATTCCTAATCCTTGATACTGGTATTGTTCTCCACATTCACATGTATCTGGCTTTAACAATTTTGATTCTATATCAACTAATATTGCTTCGATACTTTTTTCTCTATCGCTCATATGCATTCTCCTAAGATACCAATTTTTTTTAACTATTTCTCTTTTTCTTATTATACAGTATAAAGACTTTTTATTCAATTTGTTTTAGCTTTTTATACTAAAAGTTTTTTGTTGAATTGTGTTGAATTTTGTTAATATGTACTAGAATTTTTTTCACATATACAGTATAATAGTAATGTAAAGTCGTGAATCGGAATTAAGGAGATATATATAAATATGGATAACAATTATTTAAGTGAAAGAACTCGTGAAAGTAAAAATCAACTAGAAGAAGCCTTGCATGGTGTATACGATGCTAGCATTGCTAGTGCTGATTTTCTCACAAAAGCTGGTCATGATATCCGTACCCCTCTAAATGCCATTATAGGAATGACCGAACTTGCAAAAGCTCACATTGATGACTCCAAGAAGGTAGGTGAATATCTCGATAAAATTCTTTTCTCAAGTGCACATCTTTTAGGATTAGTTTATGAACTTCTCGATACAAGAACTATGGAAGGGGGCATTCTTGAATTAACAAATGAAGCTATTAATTTAGATACCTTTTTAAAAGAAATTAGATCCATGACTATGATTGATTTTGAGCACAAACATCAAACTTTGACAATTGATATTTCTCCAGATACTCATTTGGATGTTTTTGTAGACAAACAAAAACTTATTCGTATCATAATGACTATTTTGGATAATTGCCAAAAGTACACACAGAAAAGAGGCACTATATCTCTTTCATTAAAAGAGTGCGAGTATATTGAATCTAGAATTGGTGCTTATCAATTCACTATCGAAGATAATGGAATGGGAATGCCTCCTGAATATCTTGAGCACATATTTGAACCATTTAGTCGTTCTGATGATGCGATAGAAAGAAAGATTGAAGGCGTCGGAATGGGACTAACCATTGTAGATGGTATTGTAAAAATGCTAGGTGGGTCCATAAAAGTTGAAAGTGAATATAGTAAAGGATCAAAGTTTATTGTAACACTTTATTTAGAGAAAAAGGATGCTCCTATTTTTTCAGTACAGCAAAATACATCAAATACACCTCCTGATTTTTCAGATGTACATGTATTACTTGTTGAGGATAATGAAATAAATCAGGAAATAGCTATTGAAATGCTATCATTACTAGGTGTTCAAGCAGACGTTTGTGACAATGGTCAAATAGCTGTAGAAACTATAATGGAAAAACCACCAAAATACTATGACATTGTACTTATGGATATACAGATGCCTGTTTTAAACGGTTATGATGCAACTAGAGCCATTCGTCGTTCAATGAAAGAAGGAACTGATACACTTCCTATAGTATCAATAACTGCTGATGCTCTTCCAAGTGATTTTAGAAAATCAAGACTAGCTGGGATGAACGGACATCTTACTAAACCTATTTCATTAACAAAACTTAGTAAGGTTTTGTCACACTATTGTACAAATAAAATATTTGATTAACGAAAAAGGGAACACTTTGATGTGTTTCCTTTTATTATACTACTTCTTTCTATATATAAGATTGCATTTAGTCATTATCTTCTACTTCTTTATCTATAATTCCGTATACAAAATACATATTAAGTATATTTTTATAGCTTAATTTTTTTGCTGTTAGCTGTCTATATGTAACTGATTTTATTTTCCCTTTTGCTTTAAGTTTTTTCATCTGTTCAATAGTAGAGTCATAATCTTTTTCAATTGCCTCTTTCATTTTATCATAATTTTTTAGTCTTTGTATTTCTTCTTCTTTCATAGCTACCACCAATCCTTTAATATTTATAAATTTCAAATGCTGTATATTCACCTGCAAAACTATATCCTAACTTTTCTGCGATAGCTAAAGACCACTTGTTTTGTGCATCCCAGCTTGTGTACATATTGTTTTTCAAACCTTCTAATATATATTTTGCTCCACAGGCAGTAGCCAACCCCTTCCTTCTATACTCTTGCTTTGTAGCAATTTCCACCTCGTAACCATCTTTAAAACTAGAGTATGAGGATGCAGCACATACCATTTCGTCACCTTTCATAATGGCAATACCAAAGCCTATTTTTTCATATATTGCATAATCATCATATTGGGCTATAAAGTCACTTGCCCATTCATTTAGTTTACAATAATTATATAGCTCTTCATCTATTTTTCTAAATGAATACTTCGAATCAAGCTTACCTACTAATTTCTCCAACTCTTCTATATTAAAGACATCTCTATCCTTTTCTAGTGCATATCTTGTAACTTTTTTAGCTCTTTCACCATAAACACTTGATATCAAGTTTGCCCAGTTATCATTTTGGGGAACCATTATTATAAAATCACCCTTAAAATTTTCCGGTTTAAAGTTTACAATTTCCTCCACTGGCATACCTGCAAAAAAACTAAAAACTCCCAGTATAGCCACTGCTGACTTAGGGTTTTCTATGTCATCAACATAAATTTCACCCATCACATTATCTAAACAAGACCAAATTGCTCCTTCTTGCCAATCACCAAACAATAACTCAGCTTTTTTTGGCTCTGTCAATCTCTTAATCATGTCATCCTCCTACTATTCAACTTTATCTGAAGAAAAAGTTTTCCTACAAGAAAAAGATTGCCAAAGCAATCTTTCTCGTATAAATTGTTTATTTTTTAGTCAATCTTTTTATAACGATCTGGGAATCTATCACTTCCACAAACATGTCGTTCTTCGCGTTCTTCACCTTCAGATATAATATAGTCGCCTTCCTTAATAAACATCAGTCCACGTTTATTTTGGATGAATGGACATTTAATCTGCCCTTCTTCAGTCTTAACCTTTACCAAGCCATCTGTAGCTATCCAGCCATTTGTAATTATCTTTGTTAATGGTTGATAACCATCTTCCATACCCATGTTCGGCTCATATACCTTAGCCTCCACTTCAATTCCCACTCTTAAGTATTTCTCCATAAAATCATCTCCTTTCTATTAACACGTCCTCTGTTAATTATATTATACTATATATCGGACATTTTATCAATAAATGTAGAACTTCAATAGAAAAAATTTGATTTATGTTTTATTCGCTCATATTTGCAAGCTTTGCCGCTTGGTCTGCTGCAATACAGTTATCAATGAGTTCATCAATACCGCCATCCATTACTTGCTCTAATCTATGTGTAGTAAACTTAATTCTATGGTCTGTACAACGTCCTTGTGGGAAATTGTATGTTCTTATTTTCTCTGAACGATCTCCTGTTCCTACCTGACTTCTTCTAAGTTCTGCTTCTTCATCTTGTTTTTTCTGAAGCTCTAACTCAAATAATTTCGCTCTAAGAACCTTTAAAGCCTTATCTTTATTTTTAAGCTGTGATTTTTCATCCTGACATGAAATAACAATACCTGTTGGTATATGTGTAAGACGAACCGCTGAATCTGTTGTATTTACGCACTGTCCACCGTTTCCTGAAGCTCTAAATACATCAAACTTACAATCATTCATATCAATAGCAACATCAACATCTTCTGCTTCAGGCATAATCGCAACTGTTGCTGTCGATGTATGAATACGACCACCACTCTCTGTTACTGGAATTCTTTGTACTCTGTGAACTCCACTCTCATATTTCAGCTTCGAATAAGCTCCTTGACCGTTTATCATAAATGTTACTTCCTTAAAACCGCCAATACCATTTTCATTCACTGATATCATTTCAGTTTTCCAACGATTTGTTTCCGCATACATACAGTACATTCTATAAAGCTGAGCCGCAAACAATGCTGCTTCATCGCCACCTGCACCACCACGAATTTCAACGACAACGTTCTTATCATCATTTTCATCTTTTGGAAGTAATAGAATCTTCATATGCTCTTCAAGCTCTTCTATCTTTGCCTTTGCATCATTTAGTTCTTCTTTTGCAAGTTCTCTCATTTCTTCATCATTTTCTGTTTCAAGCAACAATAAACTGTCTTCAACAGACTGCTTAGCTGCCTTATACTCCTTGTACGCCTCTACTATCGGAGTTAAATCACTTTGCTCTTTCATAAGCTTTTTAAAACGCTGTTGATCATTAACTACAGCCGGATCATTAAGCTCTTTCATTATTTCTTCAAATCTGATTATAATATCTTCTAATTTATCAAACATACTAATACATATCCTTTCTACCTATAACGACTCTGTTAAGTCCTGCCAAATCCTTAATCACTTTCAACTCTAAAAATCCATTATCTTTCATTATCTCTTTTACATCTTCCGCTTGGTCAAAGCCAATCTCATATAAAAGATAGCCTCCCACTTCTAAACACCTAGATGCTTCTAATGTGATGTTTCTATAAAAATACAAGCCATCTTCAAACCCGTCCAATGCTGATACCGGTTCATTATCTCTTACCTCAGGCATCAGCTCCTCTATATCTTTTGACTTTATATATGGAGGATTTGAAATAATTATATCAAAAGTTTCATCTTTTAACGACTCAAACAAATTACTTTCAATAAATTTTATATTAGAAATACTATTTGCTATTGCATTTTCCTTTGCAATCTCTAATGCCTTCTTAGACAAATCAACTGCAACTACATCTACCTTTTCCGCCATCGCCGCTATGCTTATAGCAATGCAACCCGAACCTGTACACATATCTAATACCCTTATGGTATTTTTATCATATAATATCCTATATTTGCCTAATACTTTTAAGGCTTCTTCTACAAGCACTTCTGTATCTTGTCTTGGAATCAATGTATACTTATTAACTTTAAAATCAAAGCCCATAAATTCTTGATGACCTGTTATATGCTGGAGTGGAATATGCTTGCATCGTATATCGATATATCTAAAATACTCATCTGACAAACTAGAATCTGCTATTTCATCTTTTTTTATAAAGTACATAGCCCTTGATACCTTGAAAACATGTTCAAACAATAACCATGCATCATTTCTAAAGTCCATAATTCCTTTACTTTCAAGAAGCTTCTCACCTCTTGTCAAAATCGTTTCATAACTATCCAATCTGCTCACCGACATTATCCAAATCTTTTTCTTCATCTTCTAGAGGAAGGTTTTCAATACCCATATTTGCCAAATAGTCTTTCCAGTCAAACACTGCCTCTACTGACACTATAGCTACTTCTATCATATCATCTTCTGGTTCTTTTGTGGTAAGCTTTTGTAACATCATTCCTGGATAACTGATAATTTTAACTAATATATTCTCGCTTCTTCCTGCTAATCTTATTACCTCATATGAAAATGAAGCAATAAACGGAATTAAGAGTAATCTTATTATAACCTTTGTTAATCTTGTAGCTCCTTCTGGCAAAAGTGTTGATACCAAAATAAATGAAACAATACTAAAAAACATAACAAGTAACAAGAAACTTGTACCACATCTTTTGTGAAGTCTTGAGCTTATCCTTACATTGTCTACATTCAATTCATATCCACTTTCAATGCAATTAATACATTTGTGTTCTGCACCATGATACATAAATACTCTTTGTATGTCTTTCATCTTAGAAATAAGTACTATGTAAAGTATAAATATCAAAATTCTTACAACACCTTCAACTACAGCCAAAAGTGCATTTGAATTAATGCTCATAAATTTCTTTAAAAATTCTGAAATATAATACGGAAGAAGAATAAATAATGCTACTGACAATAAAATAGAAACAAACACTGTTAGTCCCATTAATACACTTTCTGTCTTTTCCTTAAATACAGACTTTACTGCCTTGTCTGCCACTGTATCCTCTGTTAATTTTTCTTCTTCTTCAAAAAATTCAGCTGAATATGTTAGTGTCTTTATTCCTAATACCATTGAATCTACAAAGTTAAAAACACCTCTTATAAAAGGAAGATTAAGTACTTTTTTTCCTTTTGTAAGTCCTTTATATTCTTTTACGTCTAATGCGATTTCATTATCTGGCTTTCTTACTGCAACGGCATACTTATCTTTATTTTTCATCATTATACCTTCTAAAACCGCCTGCCCACCAATACCTGATGATTTAGTTTTTTTGTCCATCTTCTGCCTTTACCCTTCTTATCCAAAATAAGGTTGAGAATATTATCCTCAACCTTATCAATAATCCTATTAATACCCGTACATTCACAAGCTTATTGTGAAACTACATAAATAGAACAATTGAAAAATATTTTCAATTTATTCTTCAGTCTTAACACCATACTTACGATTGAACTTGTCAATACGTCCACGAGCTGCAGCAGCTTTCTGCTGTCCTGTGTAAAACGGATGACATTTTGAACAAATTTCAACATGGATTCCTTCCTTTGTCGAACCTGTTACGAAAGTGTTGCCACAGTTACATTCAACTGTTGCTTGGTAGTATTCTGGATGTATTCCTTCTTTCATTTCTTCACCTCTTGATTCTTGCAAAATTGGACTTTACCAATTAAGTCTTAATATACAACTACATTAATATAACATAAGCCTACATTATTTGCAACTATTTTTTAGTATCTTTCATAAGCGTTCTCATAATCGTAGTATATAGGTCCTGACTGGCATCTCTCCAGTTATTGCACATCATTTCTGCAACATCTTCTGACGGAACCGATAAATTTAATTCTATCAAAGAGCCTGAACCTTCTTTTATATTACAGCTAACTATAAAATCTTGGTTTGTTGACCTATAATAATCTGCTGTTGTAGCCACTTCATTTCTAAGCTCGTATTTGTTATCAATTAAAAAGATATCCATATCATCAATAACTGCAACCGGAATTTTATCCACAAATAGCTCTATGGTTTCAATTCCCTCTTCCTTTATCCTATAATACGAAGTATTTCTAACTGTTTCTGCCGAAATCAGGTTTGTATCCAAAAGCTCTGATATAACCTGTTGAAGCACAAAGTATGTCGTATACTCTTTATCCAAGAAAAAGTCTGAAATCTGTGCATTTGTAAGTGGAAAATTAACTTTGTTTAGCATGTATAAAGTCATTAACTTATACAGCGTAAGCGGTTCAATCGCCATATTTATATCCTTTCTTCTCTATCATACAATAGTGTTACTTCCTTGTATAACATTATGTTCTTTCATAATCTTATTCATATAATTTAGTACTACTTTTTTAGTTGCTGACCACTTTGGTTCAATAAGCAATTTTTTT
>JAVBUL010000115.1:0-2990 GCA_031555415.1 Lachnospiraceae bacterium
CGTAATGTTTTCTTAAGAGTTACATAGTACTCATTTTCATCAAATTCAGTAGCACTTCCTTTTTTATTCCATTCTCTAGGAACTGTGTAATAATGAAGTGACAATCCATTCATGAAATCTTTTGGAGTTCTTCCCTTATAATCATCACATGTATCAAGAACCATCTTTGTCCAATGGTAATCATCCACATTTGCTCCACATGCAATCTTATAAACAGGTTCATCTGCTTTATAATTTCTTACATATGTCTGATATCTTCTATATTCATTTGCATAATGCTCCGGACGCATATTTCCACCACAGCCCCAGTTCTCATTACCAACACCAAAGAAATCTACCTTCCATGGATTTTCTCTGCCATTTTTTTTACGAAGCTCAGCCATAGGTGATACACCGTCAAATGTCATATATTCAACCCATTCGCTCATTTCTTGAACTGTACCACTTCCAAGGTTTCCATTGATATATACTTCACAGCCAAGCTGCTCACAAAGTTCAAAAAACTCATGTGTACCAAAGCTATTATCTTCTACCACACCACCCCAGTGAGTGTTAATCATTCTCTTACGTGTTTCTTTTGGTCCAATACCATCTTTCCAATGATATTCATCAGCGAAACAGCCACCCGGCCATCTAAGTACAGGTACTTTCATTTCTTTCAATGCTTCAACCACATCAGTTCTCATTCCATTCTTATTTGGAATATCTGAATTTTCTCCTACATAAAGTCCCTCATAAATACATCTTCCAAGATGCTCTGAAAAGTGACCATAGATTTCTTTATTAATTTTGCCTTTTCTGCTTTTTGCATTAACGTATAATTTTGCCATTAAAATACCCTTTCCTTTCTTGTTATCATTTATTACCTTACCATAAGCTTATTCTACATTATGATTTAAGATTCTTCAATGATATATACTGTCACATAATTGATATTTTCTGTTATATACTCAAATCTTTTTTATTAAATATAATAATAGAACCCACAAACAATGATATAGCACCCATTAATAATATTATTATCTTTATTATAGCATTTAATTCTCCTGCTACTAACCCGTCAGAATCAAATAATGTGAAAAATGTTACATATTTTAATCCTGCATATTTATCACCTACATTTGCTGCCATCTGAATAATAAAGCAAACTGCTGGAATTCCTGTAGAAAAACCCACACTATACTTTGCATCACTAAATATACACGAACACATAAAACATATAGCTGCTATAAATAATTGTAAACATAGTACACCAACATTTAATAATAAATACTTCCCTAGATTAAGTTCATTAGGAAATAATATTTGACAATTTATAATGCCTAATCCTGTAGCATAAAAAACCATTAAAAACACACCTGTACATAACACTTTTATCTGAGTAAATACAACTGTTTTTCGCTCCACTGGCGCTGCCAACAAGTACGCCATTGAACCTCTATCAACCAAACGAGAAACTAGTCTATTTGCACATAATATTGAAAACACCATTGGAAATACCAGCATAATAAAGCCATATAAATATGCTGACATATGACTTACTAAAGATGCCGATGACGGATTCATACCCACCATAGCCATTATCTCTGGCATTGCCTTAGCAAATTCCATAAGTGCACTCCCAAGCTTTGGATCATACATTGAAATAATTATAGTAAAATATAGTGTTATTCATCATGCTTTTATCCTTAATCTTTTTATATTCTACATTAAATTCCAAAAAATCTTTTCCTGTCATATCATCGAAAAAGGCTATCTCCCCAGGTATATATCCTAAACTCTGTTGTATTTTTGCCCTATCTTTCCAGCAATCCATACCGTGAATTAGCACACTCCCACTCTCGGGCTTTAAAAACCCCATTAGGTGTCTTATAGTCGTTGTTTTCCCTGCACCGTTTGGTCCTAAAAATCCAAACACTTCCCCTTCTTTTACATCAAATGATACATCAAAAATTCCTTTACTATTTCCATAGTCCTTTGTAAGATTTTTTATCTCTATCACGCTCATGCTCATACCAAATGCAACTCAATTTATGCACCTTTCTTTTATTTTGTTCTAAATATTATACTGTAAAAATAGCTGCACATCAATCTGTAAAGATTTGATGTGCAGCTATTCTTATAGTATGTTAATTACAATTCCATATTCTTTGTTTCGTCGTTATTAACTTGTTGTACAGGGTTTGTGTATTGTGATACTTGCTTATTAATACCTATAAGACCTATTATACCTATTACAAGTGACATAATTATATCTCTTGTAAACTCTCCATCTACATTTATTAACTCTACAACTAATTTTATTGAATCCATTGTTATTGACAAACCATCTATCTTATTCATTTCAATAATTAAGTATACAAAATTCATTGCTATGATTACAATTATTGAAGTTGTAAAAACTGCTACATTTGCAAACCAAGTCTTCTTTGCACCTCTAAGTAACTTATACCCAAGTAATGAGAAAAATCCAATTAAGAATGCAAGCCAACCTACCATCCAACCCATTTGTAACACTATAAGCCATGGTAATGAACCTACAATTGCTCCTAATAGTGCACCTACAAATCCTGTAATGTAGCTCACTGTTGGTACAGGTTGCTGAACTTCCATAGTTGGCATTTGATAAGTATACTGATTATTTACATCATTTTGATTGTTATTAAAATTTCCATCCATATTCTAATATCTCCTTATAAATTTATTTTCAAATAAAGTATAGCAAATTCGACATTTTAATACAATAATGCAAACTAAGATTTTTGTATAAAATGAGGTACATTATTTGAAAAGTTTAATATTCTACCGAAAATAATGTCAATCCACATGCTGGTGCTGTAAATCCAGCGTATTTTCGGTCTAATCTCTCTAGAATATCATTAATTTCTTCTGGTCTTAGCTTTCCTGTACCAACCTCTATTAATGTTCCAACCATGATACGTATCATGTTATACAGAAAACCTTCTCCATAAAAATCAATATATATCAAA
>JAVBUL010000034.1:0-4871 GCA_031555415.1 Lachnospiraceae bacterium
AAAACAGGTCACTCGTAATGTCCAGTTATCAGTTCGATTCTGATTGGAAGCTTTTACTAATTAGAGACTGCAAAACAACTCTTATATTTCAACCTACCTTTGCAAACTTTTTCTGTCTTATGTTTTCTTTGTTCCTTAATAACAATCCCAAAACGATTAATTAATAAAGCCATCATTTTTTCTGAATTATTTATCTCGTTTGTAAATGGTGCAAAACCTCCTGCCATAGTACCATGACCTCCACCATCTCCAATGCCGTCTAATACTCTAAGAATAATCCTATTCGCATTAAAGTATTTTTCATCTCCTCTTACAGATAACTTTATTCCATTATTTTTAGTTGAACATACAACAGCAAACTCAACATCTGCCATTCCATAAAGGAAATCCGAAATAATCGCAATCAATGCCTCCTGACAATTATCACCTATATCAGCAAAGCAAACATTTTGAACTATTTTCAATGAAGAAATTGCTTTTGTATATGCACTTAAATCATCAAATCTAAGTGTACAATTTTCCAGCTCTGTCAATTTATCCTTATCAACCTTATTAAATAATGCATAAAATACATCTAAATCAACCTGTACAACACCTCTTGTCATATTTGCAGTGTCGATTTTTATACCGAATAGAAGTGCCTCTGCTACTTCTTGTGGCATCTCTATATCTTCTTCCAAGAAATATGAAGCAATAATAGATGCACATGCACCCACATCATCTCTTATATCCTGCGACAAATAGCTACTTTCTACACATGTTGGATGATGATCAATGGCTGATATTATATTTCCATTACATTCAAAAATATTTCCATTTCCCTTTTGTGTATCTACCAGTATAATTTCATCTGTTTTATCTATATTCGTATCTTTAATATTTATTATTTCAATCTCAAACAATTCGATCATTTTCAATACATTAAATCGTTCAATTTTCCCACCATAGCACAGAGTGGCCTTAATTCCATTTTTCTCAAGTAAATATTTTAGCCCAAATCCGCTTGCAATTGCATCTGGATCAGGATCATTATGTGTTTGAATATATACATGATTATTCTTTATATTATTAAGCAATTCTTTCAACTTACTCATAATGCCCTCTCTTGTCATTTATCTTTTATAAATAGTATTTTAACAAAAAAGGTAGGTTATTCCACCCCATACGAGGGGGATAAAAAGAGGTATATTTTTTTATGTAAATTTTGAACATTTTTCTATTTTTTACATATAATATAATAACAATATTGTGACTATATGGGTATGGGTAATATTATGGGGATTTTGCTAGATACAAAAAACATAGACTACTTCTATCAAACATTAACCGGAAAAGTTCAAATTCTTTCTAATATATCATTTTCCTTGGTTTCAGGTGAATTCATTTCAATAATGGGACCTCCCGGATGTGGAAAATCCACGCTTTTATCTATAATAACCGGTATTCTTCCGGTAACGAATGGAAGCCTAAATACAAAAGCAAAAAATATTGGATATCTCATTCAACAAGAAAATTCTACTCAATGGCTTAATACTTCGACAAATTCCGACATAATAACCGAAACATATGGAATAACTGCATTTAATAATTGTGACACTAAAAACCCATATGATTGTATGAAAAAAAGAGCTCAGCTTATAAAATCACTTTGCTTAGAACCCGATATAACACTTTTAGACGAACCTTTCAATGCTCTTGATTATGTTACCCGACTAGAGGTCGGTAACGATATAAGAAATATGTTAAAATCATCTGGAAAATCAGGAATTATGGTTACCAATGATCTTTCAGAGGCAATTGCGTTAAGTGATAGAATTATTATTATGTCACCCGCTCCCGGACATATAAAAGCCATTGTTCCTATAAAAATTACAACTGACCGTTCTTCTCCAATAAATGCAAGAAATGCTCCTGAATTCAGAGAGTACTATAATGAACTTTGGAATTTACTTTCGTACTAATTGACAAACAAACGTATGTTTGTTATAATTAGATATATTATTTTACAAGGAAGGTTAATATATGGAAGTCGTAACAACTATCAGTAAAAAACTAACCACTCACAATTTTAAATTTTCAAAAGCACCTATTGTTATTGGTGGCATGGCAATGGAATACTATGGAATACGTAAGTCAGGTGCAGATATTGATTTAGTCATCTGCGATGAAGATTATCAAAAGCTGTCGAATGAGTTTCCTAATGAAAGAAAAGATATTTATGGTGATTTAGGCATAGTAATTTGGCCTTTTGAAATATGGCGTAGCATAGCACTTCTTGATTATGACTTTTTTTCAAAAGATGCTATCAACCATAATGATTTATTAATTGTATCTCTTGATAAGCTTTTATTTATGCGTGTTAGTGCAATGGATGTTCAAAAATACTTAGATGACTTAAAATTAATGAAGGAATATTATTATTCTAATTTCAGGAATAAAAATTATTTAAAAGAAGCCGAAATGCACATTCCATCATACGAGAAGAATAACGGCATTATCTGGAAAGGTGAGTATATTGAATATAATTAGTATACTCATTTACTGAACTATAAAAGGGAATGCTATAACAACTAAATTCGTATGAATTATGTTATTAAGAGACACTCCCTTTTTATTTATATTTTTATGATATTTTCAGCACATTTCTACATTTAAACTGCTATAATGATTCCACCATCATTTGCATATAATGTTGATACACCTGCCATGTCTGTAATCGTTATATCCTTAAACTTAATAAGCTTATTTATTTCTTCTTTTACCCACTCTGCTCTTTCAAGGCAATTACAATGACTAATTGAAAGAACTTTCTGAGATGCGTTTTTTGTAGCTTCTATTATAACATTTATCATCTTCATTAGTGCTTTTTGAGTACCTCTTGCCTGATCCAGCTTTATAATAACACCTTCATCTGATGCACTCATTACCGGCTTTATATTTAAAACGGTTGCAACAATTGCTTGTATTCCTGTAAGTCTTCCATTTTTCCTAAGCGAATCTAATGTTTCAATAACAAAATATGTTTTCATCTCAAGCTTATAATCATTAACTGTGCTTACTATTTTATCAAAATCCATACCTAATGAAACACATTCATTTATTTTCCTTACTATTTGAGCTTCACCTATAGAAGCTGAGCAAGAGTCAAATACATGAATCTGCTTTGTATCGCCTTCGTGTTCCTCCATGTACATCTTTTTGCCAACCTCTGCACTATTGTATGAACCACTAAGATTTGCTGAAAGCGTTACTACAAATACACAATCATAATCTCCTTCATATGCTTCCATATATCTTCCCGGAGATGGACAAGATGATTTTGCACATTCTTTACTTTCACTTACTTTTCTTATAAACTCAAGTTGATTAAATGTTTCATCATCAACTATATCTTCACCTTCAATATGTAAGGTAAGTGGCACTAACTCTATGTTTTTTAACTCTTTTAATTGTTTGTCCAAATCGCAACAGCTATCAGCTACTATCTTAAACTTCATACAAATATCCTTCTTTCATCATTCTTTCTATCATGTAACATATAGTTTTGATTACTACATATAATAACATTTACCATTATTATTGTCAACAGCAAAAGAATCGTTGTATTATCTCAACGATTCTTTTGTTGTTGGAAACTTCAACTTTAGTCGAATGCTTTTTAGTCTTCTATTTTCTTTTTCTTAGTTACTACTCCAACTACTCCGGCTGAAATCATTGCTAATCCAAGAAGTATTATCCAGTTAGTACTATCTCCTGTCTTTGGACCGTTATCAAGTGGAATCTCATCTATATCAAGTGCTTCTTCTTCCTCTGATGTAGTTTCTTCTGTTGATTCCTCTTCTGTAGTTTCTTCTGAAGTCACTTCCTCTGTTGTTACTTCTTCTGTTGTAATTTCTTCTGTTGTTACTTCCTCTGTTGTTTCATCTTCGTCGCCATTATCTAATGGAGTTGGATCTGTTGTGATTTCTTCAACTTCTTCTGCTTCATATACTACATTTATTACTGTTCCTTCAACCGTTACTGTCTTTACACCATCTAATACTGTACCTGGTGTAATATAACCTTCCGGAGCAAATAATGTTGCGTCTACATCTATTGTTGAACCAAATTCTGCTACATCTTCTACTGTTCCTACTAAGTTAGCATCTGCTACTTCGTCTGTGTAGTAGTTAATTGTATATCCAAACATATCCTTTGTATAAACGATATCTATTACATTTCCTTCTGCTTCAATTACAAGCTTTCCTTCTGTAAGAGTTCCGTTTACTACTGTTCCTTCTGCCTTATAACCTTCTGGTGCAAATCCTTCTAATGCCACATCTACTGATGAACCAAACTCTGCTGTCTTTGCTACATAGTTTAATAAATTATCTGTTGATACTTCATCACTATAGTAGTTGATTGTGTATCCAAATGAATCTCTCTTATATACTACATTTACTACATTGTTAGCTGTTACTTCTGTTACAATTGTTGCACCTGATATTTCTTTTCCCTGTGCTGTATAACCTGTAGGTAATGTATCAAGCTCTGGAACAATTATTACTGAACCAAATTCTGCTGTATTTGTTGCACTTGTAATTAAATTATCTACATTCACTTCATCTGTATAGTAGTTGATTGTATATCCAAAATTATCTTTTACATATAATACTTTTATTACTTGAGAATTATCTGCTAAAACTTTTAATTCTCCTGATACTACTGTTCCCGGTGTTACATATCCTACTGGTGCAAATTGACTTAAATCAACTGATATATTTGAATCATACTCTGCTGTATTTACTACTTCGTCAAGCTTATTTTCACTTAAAATGCTGTCTTGGTAGTATTCAACTGTGTATACATAGCTATCTTTTGTGTATACTACA
>JAVBUL010000041.1:0-4997 GCA_031555415.1 Lachnospiraceae bacterium
GACTTTTTCATATGCTTATTCGCACAGAAGCTTTTAAAATCGTGACTACCTACCAAATATGTACTTGCCTTTTTCATACATGCTACATCTAAAATTTCATCATATTGATATACATATTTTCTTAAAAACACATCAGAAATATTGCTGTTATTAATTATATACTGGTACCTTTTAGCCTTTGCATTCAGCCTTGAATGAAATCTCTCTTCAACTTCTTCAACCTTTGTAACTGCAATGTCCATTGGCAAATATTGGTTTATGTAATCTAAAATAAAGTCTACTTCTAACTTTTGCTTTGTTTTAAAGTTTGCAATCTGCTCCTTTGCATGTACACCTGCATCTGTTCTTCCTGCACCGTGTATTTCTATATCTTCTTTTAGCATTGCTGACAGAATCTTTTCTATTTTTCCTTGTATCGTGTTATCTGTATTTCCTTGCTTTTGCCAGCCATTGTATTTTTTTCCGTCGTACTGTATTGTCATTTTATAGTTGTACATTACTAATCCACCTGATTCTTAAATCTAAATTCATATTCTATTCTTCTATTTTTTTCTCTTTTTTACCATAACTATACCCACAAATCCGCTTAGCATTAAGCCCCCAACTATAAAACTCGAAGACGTCTTCTCACTTTCTACTGATTCACTTTCCTCTTCCACATTGATAGAATCCTCACTACTATTTGTAGTTTTTTCTGTTGATTTAGTAGTAATTGATGTTTCTATTTTTTCAGTAATCACAATATATGATGTTACTATTATCTTTTTTTCTATTCCATTTGTTGATTTTACTACTATATTTGCTATTCCTTCATTCAATGCAACTATCTTTCCATCCGAAACACTAACTACGTTTTCATTATCTGACTTCCACTCCAATACTTTATTCGTTGCATTATCTGGTTCTATAACAATATCAATAACTTTTGATTCTCCAACCTGCAAATCAATCTTTTCCTCTAAAACTTTTATATTACTCACAAGAACCGGCTTTACCTCTATATTAAATTGCTTCTGTGAATTATATGAATTAATTGTAATAACTGCTGTTCCTTCACCTTTTGCAATAAGTTTATTTCCCGATACCGATATAACATTTTCGTTATCTGAGGTTAAAGTTCCATACCCACTTGATACTGATGAAATACTGTAAGATACCTCTTGACTCTCACCTAAAAGCATGGTTGAACTATAATTATTAATTGTTATTGTATCCTCAGGATCATATGGACAATATCCATTTGTGTGCAGATGTGCAGTATTACCACCACAATGATAATGATAACTACCTAAACCGCTTTTGTTTTGATTATCTTTGTGTCCTCCTGACGAATCTGTTTTACCTGAATGAGCCTCTACATAAAAACAACCATTTTCATTTTCAATCTTCTCTAATACAAATATAAATAATATTGTCATGCACCATATTAAGAATATTCTTTTTGTATGTTTCATAATCTTTTCTCCCTTCAACATTTTAATATTTTTCCTTTTATCCTGAATCAAGTTTATTCTGAGAGTATATTACAATTATCTGACAACTCTAAACTTTGATTTATTATATCATAAAATCTATTATATTTCTATAGATTTCATAACATATTAATATCAAAAGGAGCAAGACTAAATCCTATTAACTAAAAAGGCTTCATGACTATAAAACATCCATAAGCTTTTCAAGTTTTTTACCATCCTTTATATTTTCACTCTCGACTCCTGACATAATATCAATGGCTATTGGTTTGGCTGTTTTCATTATGTCACTTACATTTTCTACATTAATACCCCCTGCTAGAATAGCTGGTATATTGCTTGCCTTTTGTATTACATTAAATAGCTCTAAATCTGCAACTAATCCAGTTTCATCTGCATTTTCTGCATTTCTCGGATCAACTAAAATAGCATCTATTCCTGATCCTTCCATTTTTTCTATAACACTTAAAATTTCTGTTTCGCCGAACTGTTCATTTCTATCTTTTTCAGATATTGGGAATGCTTTTATTATCTTTACACCAATATCTTTTATAGCATCTTTAATAATTACAATGTCTTCAAATGTCTCCCTATAATGTAACTGTACATAATTCGGTTTTAACTCTTTTAAAATATCAATAATCTTCCCTGCTCCCCCTCCTGTTACCACGCAAGACAAATGACCATTTCCTACTATATTTATAAAATTTTTAGCTTCACTTATACTTAAATTTGCAGGGACATCCTTTGGATATTCAACAACAAATCCCAACATCTCCACTCCGTTTTCCATACACAAATTCACATCTTCAACAGACTTGTTCCCACATATTTTCACCAAAGTTTTCCTACATAAGCATTTATAAAATGTATACGGATTTTTCGCTTGCCATATAGCAGTCCCTACAAGAACTCCGCTACAGCCTGCCTCTATAGAACATCTTACCTCACTTGCATTCTTTATTGAACTTTCACTTATAAGCACTGCATCCTTAGGAGCATATTTTATTATGTCCATTGTTGTTCTTACCGTACCATTGTCTCTTTCAAGTTCTAAAATATTTCTATTGTTAATACCTATTAATTTAGCTCCTAGACTTCTTGCAAATTCCAGTTCTTCTACTGTATGAGTTTCTACAAATGGGTCTAAACCTAAGCTTAATGCTTCATTATACAAATATTTAAGTTCCTCTTTTTCAAGACAAGAACACATAAGCAATATTGCAGATGCTCCATTTTCAATTGTATCCACCAAATCTTCTCTGGTATGGATAAAATCCTTTCTAAGAATTGGTATTTTTACATTATCTGCAATTTCTCTTAGAAGTTTCATGGAACCGTGAAACTCCTTTTCTTCTGTTACAACAGAAATAACCCGTGCCCCTGCGTTTTGAAGACCAACCGCAACTTCTACAGGATTTCTCCCTTGTAGCATATCGCCTTCTTTTGGAGAATAACACTTTATATCAGGTATTACTATATTCTTTTTATTAGATTCCTCGTTTATAATTGCATCTAAAAACTTCATTCCAACTTTACCTCTTAAAACTGATTTGATTTTTTTATTAACTGGTTTAATTTTTCTAACGCAGCACCGCTTTCAATTATACCACGAACCTTTTCGATAGCTTCAGGGAAGCTTTCTGCTTTTCCTCCAACTATCAATGCTCCTGCCGCATTTAATACTACTGCATCTTTTTTTGCATCTGTGATACTACCATCAAATACACCTCTTATAATCTTTGCATTCTCCTGTGGTGTACCTGTTTTTATATCTTCAAGCTTACAACGATTGATTCCGAAATCTTCAGGCTGTATTTCGTATTCCTTTAATTCACCATCTTTTAATTCAACTATTCTTGTTTTTCCAAGAAGTGAAATCTCGTCAAGCCCATCTAAACCATGTACAAACATTGCTCTTGTATATCCTATTTCTTTTGCCACATATGCAACCTGACTAAGTATCTCAGGTTTATATACTCCAAGTAAATGTCTTGGAGCAAATGCCGGATTTATAAGCGGTCCTATAATGGTATAAAAGATTGTCTTTATTCCTAAATCAGATTCAGGAGGAAGAACCTTACACATTACCGGATGAAATAATGGTGCATAAATAAATGCTATATTAATATCTTCAATTAATTTCTCTGCCTGATTAGGTGTTAAATTAATATTTACACCCAAAGCCTCTAATACATCTGCACTTCCTGATAAACTTGAAATAGAACGGCTTCCGTGCTTTGCAATTGGTATTCCTGCTGCCGCTGAAATTATCGCAGTTGCTGTAGATATGTTATATGTACTAAGTCCACCGCCTGTTCCGCATGTGTCCATCATTTCATCACTTACATTTGGTTTTAAAGGAACACAGTTATCTCTCATTGCCTTAGCAATATAAGCTGTTTCTTCTAAGCTTGTACCTTTCATAACCAATGCTACCAAAAAGCCTGATATCTGTCCTACTGTCAATTCATCATTGTTAATTGATGTGATAATCTCACATACTTCTTCCTGTGTTAAATCCTGTCTGTTTGTTAACTTGTTTAAAATATCCTTGTACATACTGTGTACCCTCCTAAAATATGATATTAATGGTTGGGACATAGATTGTATGTGTTTTTTGTATAAAAAACACTCCTATCCCAGTTAGTGCTGGGACAAGAGTGTAAATAATTATCTCTTGCGGTGCCACCCGGCTTGGTGTAAAATACACCCTCTCATGCATACCATCATATGCTAAACCTTTGCTGTCGAAGTGTTTTCTCTCCGTCTTGCATACTATTTATATAATTATATATTATATAATTTTCAGCTTGCCCTCTGAAGTCCATTCCTTATCGCTTACATATCGCAATCTCACCACCTGCGACTCTCTGTGCCTGCCCAGCATATAAGTACTTACCCTTCATCATCGGTTGAAAAAAATATATCATAATCAAATTTACAAGTCAAGAACTTTTTATTAAAATCAAGCTATTATTATATAATCTTTGTTTACTGACCCTGTAACGGCTGTGCCAATGCCAAAGACAACATTATTTCCATTAATCTTTATTACATTATATGTGTTGTTATACACGTAGTTTGCAAATATTTTATTATTATTGGTATCTCTTGCCCCTTGTTTTATCTTTACTTTTGTTCCTACACTTAAAATTTGTGAACTTATTACTTCTTTTGCAGTGACACTAGGTAATTTTAATATTTGACCTACATAAATTAGATTTGGATTTACTATATTATTTAGTTTTACCAAGTTATTTATATTAGTATCAAATTGTTTTGCTATTGCATATAATGTATCGCCTTTTTTTACTGTATATTTCTCATCATCAGCTGATAATCTCTTATTTACTTCATCTGCTATATATTTCATTTTGCTCTCTAGGTATGGTCCCGGACAGGTTGTAGCCTGAAACATGTTGTGCTTTGTTAGGTTTCCATTTTTATCTCCTGTATAATTCATTTTTTCTATTTTGTTACGTTTACAAATATCTGTACACAAGTCAATTAGCTTTGCTAATG
>JAVBUL010000202.1:0-13627 GCA_031555415.1 Lachnospiraceae bacterium
GATTTGGGGATTTAGGAGTATTAAAAGGGATTTCTAATTTTGCAGAATTTATGAATAAAGCAGATGCAATAAGTAAACTATTTAATTTTAAAGAAGTAATTAATATTGTTAAAATATACGAGTTTGATATATTTCAACGAATTTTAATGATAAAGATTCCAAGCTGGGTGATAGGCATTAGCTATGATAATACAATTGTTTTTTTAGACAAGTCAAAATGGAAAAACACAGATATCGAAACGATTAATGAGTTAATTCTTCATGAGATGGTTCATGTAATAATTGGACATTATTGTACAAGAGAATTACCGTTATGGTTAAATGAAGGGTTAGCCGTTTGTTTGTCAGGACAAGTTATGATTTGTACGAAGGAAGAGAAGCAAACTCTAATGGGAGAGAATGTATATGATATAAATTACAGCAATAGTATGATTTACAAATATTCCGGATTTATAGTTAAGTGCTTGATAGAGAAATATGGATTGGAAAAAATCTTGTATGATATTAAGTATTTTGATTTGGATTGCCTTGATGAAAAATGGAAACAAAAAAATATTCTGTCTGTAGTGAGTGAATATTTCTAAAAAAGAATGATTGGGTAAATATGTCTAAAGCGGGGACGTATTTACCTGATATATTTTTTGATAATAGAGGAGGTTTTTTATGAAAAAAATGGCAAATGAATTTTGGAAAGTGGCCTTTCAATATAAAAGGAGAGAATTTGTAGGACTATTATGTACTATTCTATATAGTGGATCTATATTTATGTCTACTTTAGTATCGAAATATTTGATTGATGAAGTAATTACCTCCCAATCATTAAACAAAATGTTTATAGGAATTATTGTTTTTATGTTTGGTTGTATGGGTCAACCTATTTTTGGATATTTTAAAAATAAAATATTTATGAAAATAAGCGAAGATATAGTTATGGATTATCGAATAAAAATGTTTGAAAAAATTTTATATACTCCAATACAATTTTTTGAAAATAATAAGAACGGAGAAATAGTTTCAAGAATATGCAACGATGGAATAACAATAAGCGATTTTCTTACGAATTTTTTTGTTGTTTTTATAAAGAATATTATTCTGATTATAATGATATTTATTGGAATGCTACTTATGTCACCGATTTTAACATGTATTGTAGTAGTTCTATTTACAGGATATGCATTCATTAATTATAAAATGTCAAAAGAGTTTTCTACACTTTCAAAAAAGTGCAGGGAAAGTTATGATGAAATTTGTGTAAATATTAACCAAAGTATAAATCAGATTGATACCATAAAGTCGTTTACTCAGGAAAGAATATGGAAAGATAAATTTATTGATATTGCGAAAGAAAGTTATAGTAATAATTTGAAAGTTAGGAATAAAAATAATTTATTAGATTGTTTTAGTACATCAATTGTGGTTCTTTCATTAACAATTGTTTATGGGATTGGTGGATATTTAATTATGAGTGGGAAAAGCACCATAGGGACTATAGCCGCGTTTGGTTTGTTTTTTCAGAATTTATCTTCTCCTATTTATGAGTTTATGAATGCAAATATTGATTTAAAAAAAACAGAGCCAATATTGAGAAGAATTAATGAATATTTGAATTTAGCAGAAGAGCGAAAATCTGATATGGAGTTAAATGAAATAGGGAGCATAGAATTTAGGAATGTTAGTTTTAGTTTTGGAAATGATAATGCAGGAGCATTAAAAAATATTAATTTGGATTTCGCATCCAACGGATTATTTGCATTAGTTGGAGATTCTGGAGCGGGCAAGTCTACAATTATGAAGCTTCTATGTGCTTACTATGATAATTACAAAGGAGATATATTGATTAATGATATTGAGTTGTGTTCATATGGGGTAATTAATATAAGAAATATGATAAGTATTGTTTCGCAAGAGGTGGAATTAATGAATGATACTATAATGAATAATGTATTAATGGGACAGAAACATTCAGAGGAGGAAGTGAAAGCCGTTTGCTCATTTGTCAAATTAAATGAGGTAATTGAAGCACTTACTGATGGGTATAATACAATAATAAATGAAAGAATTAATTTATCAGGAGGAGAAAAACAAAGGCTGGCTATAGCTAGAGCGATAATGAAGAAAGCTCGTATTTATGTATTTGATGAGCCAACTGCTGCACTAGATAATATTAATGAAATGCACATCAAAAAGTTAATTGAGGAATTGGCTAAAGATAATTTGGTAATCGTAATAACGCACAATCTGTATTTATTAAATAAATCGGATTATATATATACAATGAGAGAGGGAGAAGTAGTTGAAAAAGGAACATATAATAATCTTATTAATAGTGGGTGTTACTTTGCAGAATTGATACATACATTGAACAAAACAGGTTAATTCAGATTTAGGGGGAAAAGGTTATGATAAAAAAATATATTTTAGGAGTGAATAAAAAAGTGAAGTATATCATTTTGTTTTTGCTATTAGCAGTAACAGTATTAGTCTCGCTATATATAATTAAATCAAAAAATAATTTAAAGGTGTGCTACAACAGTAATGAGTGGTTAACTATGAAAGGTGACAGCTTTTACTATAAAAAGAAAGTGGGAGAAATAACATGTAATAGTGCATCAGTGGATTATGAACTAAGTGGAATTGATACGTTTTGGGAAATAGATGTTGAAGAAAAGAAAGATATCAGTTTTCAATGTAATAATATGTTACAAAAGGGGAAAGTCAAATTGATTTTAATATCACCCACAAATGAGGTGAAAAAAATATTTGAAGGAAATGTGGAAGGTGTTTGTGCAGTACAGTTAGAAAAGGGAGTGAGCAGAATAAGATTCGTTGGAGAAAAGGCAGTTGGAAAATTAGATATAAATATCGAATGTGACAATACTGTTAAAGTCAAAGTAATAGAGAATCATTTGGAGTTCGACTGGTAAACAGTATATACATTAATTATATTTGTAGACTTTATAATAAAAGAATTTTGTTAACATAAGAACGAAAGTGAAAGTAGGTGATAGAATGAAGAATCTCTTTGTTGAAGAAAAAATAAATAAACTACGAAATTATATAGAGGAAGGAAATATTGATGATTCTAGTGATATAATATTTAAAATGTATTATTCCATGGAAAATCTAAGATTTCAAGATAATGATGGTATGGATATACGCCTATTCCAAAAGGGTTATTTGGAGCATGCAGTTACATTTGAATCTATTACAAAGAGTACCAATAAAATTATAGGATATACAACAATATATATTGTACCAAAAGAAATATATAGAAATGACTTTTTATGGATATATGATAGCGAAAAAAATGTTTTAAGGAAAAAGTATCTAAAAGACTGGGAAGAAGAAATAGGTGAATATATACTTATTACCGCTTATTCACATACTGGAATAGCAGGAAAAATATATGAAAACAATTATTATAAATGGCAAAATGCAAAAAGATATATTGATATTCTATCAATAATGGCTAATGATATTCCTGTTTATGAGGAAGTGATGGGAACGTATAATTGTAAAGCACCTTTATTAGAAAAGTTAGAATTAAATGAAAAGGATGTTGGGGGATTCCAAAGTTTAAAAGAAGTGGATGAACACAGTAAGGCATCGCTTCAGTTTGCGGCATTAATGAAGTTACAAAGAGTGCCTAATGCTTTTCATAGTATTACTTTGGGACCAATATATTGTGGTTACTTACATGGGAAAAAAGATATAATATATACTTAATATATAATGGCACAATAATATATGGATTGATAAGATAAATTATACATACGAGGGGGATGAATATGAAGATTGACATGAAGGAGCTAATTGACCTAATTGCAAAGGTATTAGATGTAAATGCTGACACTATAAATGGAAATACAGATTTAAGTGAAGATATTGATATTGACTCAATTACTATTCTAGAACTAGTCGCTGAGATTGAGGACAAATATGATATAACTGTTCAATCAGATATGATAAAACAATTTACGAAAATTAATAATATCGTAAATATAATAGAAACGTTTCAGTAATATGTCAAATATATTTTTGTTGAAAGGTGAATGATTGTGGGAAATTATAGCTTAAACAGGAGAGAAAATAAAACTGTAATTATTACTGGTTCTACCCAAGGCATAGGAAAGTCTACAGCTTTACGTTTTGCACGAGAAGGCTATCAAGTTGTTGTAAATTGTCGGAGCGAAAAGAAGTATCAAGAAGGCATGGAAGTGGTGAAAGAATGTAAAGAATTATATAACAGAGAGTGTGTATGTTTGGTTGCAGATGTTTCAAGGGCATCAGAGTGTAAAAAATTAGTGGAATCTACTGTGGAATTATTTGGTAAAATTGATGTACTAATAAATAATGCAGGAATCATTAGGTATTCGTTATTACATAGAACGGAAGAAGAGTTGTATAGAGAGATTATCATGAATAATCAAGATAGTGTATTCTTTATGATGAAATATGCAACGCAATATATGCTAAAAGAGAAAAAAGGCGTTATCATTAATGTAACCTCTGTTGCAAGTATGAAAGGTACTCAATGTTTGGTTGCTTACTCAGCATCAAAAGGAGCAATTATCTCAATAACAAAGGCAGCAGCAGCTGAATTAGCATTAAAAAATATAAGAGTTAATGCAGTAGCGCCAGGTATGGTTGATACCACTATGACTGATTTTCTTACAGAAAAACAGTTTGAAAATGCTTGTAAGCAAATATCTATGAATCGGTTTGCAACATCAGAAGAGATTGCAGATTCTATTTATTGGCTTTCAACTGATCAATCCAAATATGTGACAGGCCATGTACTGGAAATTTCAGGTGGGATGTAAATTTAAGATAAGGTAGATGCTATTTGTTAAAAATGTAATAACTTGGATAATGATTACCTACAAGAATTCATAATAGTTTTCTAAAACTTCAATTCTGACAATAAGAAGAGAAATTGTATATTCGGGACGGTTATTTGAAAGGTAATCCATAGGAACGTCTTTGTAGATATGCTTGTAATTGTAGATATTATAGAGGCTCTACAGAATAAGGGACTGCGTCGCCAAACAAAGTACTTATCTGTAGGGCTTTTATTTTAATTAAGATAAGTCAATGATAAAGGGAATTTGAAGCCAATGCAATGGTATGAAAAAAACAGAAGAATATTGAATTGAATGAAGGTGAGACTAAATTAATCTTTGGTAGATCGAAATCAGAGGTACCTTTGGTGTTGATAAAAGAAAATTTTGAAAGGAAATAACTTTATGACGATGCTACGTTTAATGATTAGAGGAATGAAAAAGAGTTTTTTTTCATATTTGTTAGTGTTTCTGTCTGTGATGTTTACAATAATAATAATAATTGCAAATTTTGCATTTAAAGATTCTGTTGTTAATACAAGAGTGGAACAATTACGTAAGAGTACGATGAATACGCAATTATTGATTAGTCCTTCAGAAGAGATGGAGAATAGTGGTTTTGAAACGGAGAAGATAGAGAATCGTTTAAGTTGTAATAGTAATGTCTTTTCGTGGATAAAAAGGTATTCTTTTTATGCAGAATCAGATACAAAGAGTAATATGGTTTATTTATATTGTATGGACATGGAAAAACAAAGGGAAGTATATGATTTGGAGTTAAGTGATGGAAATTTAGATTTTAAAGAAAAGAATGGTGTTGTTATATCAAATAAATTTGCGCAAGAGAATGGTCTAAGGATAAACAGTACATTTGAGTTTTTTGTAGGTGAAGATCAAGTAGAAGTTATTGTGAAAGCAATAGCACTGGACCAAGATTTCTTTTTAGGAGCAGATTATATCGTTCTTTCAAAATTAGAGTTAGCAGATGAGTTGTTTGAACTAGAAGGGAAAGTGAATCGAATTGATGTTACTTTGAAAGATTTAGGGAAAATAGATATTACATTTTCTGAATTACAAGAGAATATTAATTCTGAAGAAATAGTGATTGAGGCAAAGTATCAGACAAGTTTTTATGATAGTTATGTTTCATCAATACAATTAGCGATTACTTTGTTTGTTGCATTTTCTCTCTTTATTTCTGTATATGTTATTTTTTCTGTATTTAAGTCATGCATTTATAAAAACATTAATGAGATGTTTACACTGCGAAGTATAGGTTTCACTATAAACAACTATAGAAAATTGATATTGGGGCAAGCCTTAATTATTAATATAGTTGCTTCAATTTTGGGATTGTTGTTATGCAAACCCTTTGTACATATATTAATGAGCGTTTTATTAAACGAAAATGGAAACGTGACAATAAAATTTATTCCGACCATGATATCCATTATAATTGTAAATCTTGTATCGTTACTTAGTGTGGGTATTACAATGAGTAAAGTTGTGAGAATTGGCATTATTGATGTGCTAAAAAATAACCTTATGCAGTTGAAAGATATCAAAAGCTATATGTCAGTTTCTCTGAGTAGTATAATGTTTTTATGCTCAATTATTTCATATTTTTTGTTGGCGAAAAAAGTATACATATGGGGTTATAGTATATCAATATTGTTTGCATTAATCGGGATAGTGGCGATACAAAATTATGTAATAGAAGTTTTTTCTAAAGTAATTAAAAGAATATTTGGAAAGCAAAAAGGATGTTTAGGTCTTTTTGCAAAGCAAATACCTTTTCATTGTAGAAGCTATGTGCAAAGTACATCAGTAATCACATTAGTAGTCATGATTGCAACAATTACGATATCAATTTCTATGATTATCGAGAGTTCGCTTGGTAATGTATATAAAGGTGCTGATATTTATATGGAATATTATGAAGTGGATAATGAAATATTAAAAGAGGTTGTAGATAGTGTGGATACAGTGGTAATTGATTCTATTCAAAAAAGGAAGAATATTAATATTGATGACGTTGATGTTATAATAGCAGGAATTGATGAAAAGACATATTATTTGCTCGATTATGAAAAACCGGTTAAAGAAACGCGAAAAGATATTTTTTCAAAACTAGAAGATGAAAAAACTATAGTGGTAAGCTCGACCTTTTTGAAGAACATAAAAAAAACTGTGGGTGATAGCATTGAAGTAAATGGTATTAGCTTGGAGATAGTAGGGGAAGTAAGTACATTTGAAAATATGGGTGGTGTATGTTGGTGTTCTGAGTATACATTTAATCAATTGTTTGATAGTATGGATTATGAATTGTGTTTACTAAGTATGGAGGCTGATGTAAATACGGTAGTAAACTCATTAAAAAGCAAGATTGAAGAAAAAGGTATCGCGTGTTATGTACAGTCAATTGAAACAATGTGTAAAGAAAACAATGAGAATAATCAGTTAATTATTAACATGATATATAGTCTATGTGTTGTCTCACTGATAATTAGTGCGATAAGTATGACGGGAACATTAATTGTAAATCTGCAGTCAAGAAAAAAAGATTTTTTAATCTATACAACGATAGGTCTATCAAAAAAAAGAGTATTGTCTACAGAACTTTTAGAAGCACTTTCAATGGGGATATACAGTGGAATTGCAGGAATTTTATCAGCATTCATAATTTTACCTATTGTGCTACAAATTTTATCTTTGTATATCGGAACTGTTGAAATAAAGTTTAATATATTGCCATTATTCGTAATGTTAGTAGTTTCGTGTATGATAACCATGTTAAGTTTTGCTGTAACTGTTTATAGACAGATCTTTAGACAGAATTTGATAGAGCAGTTAAAAAGTGAATAATTCTATGGAGGATAGGTCATGTTAAAGGTAGAAAATTTATATAAGGTATTTAATCAAGGCGTTGAGAACACTGTAATCAACGGAATTGATGTTGTAATTAACGAAAATGAATTTGTTGTTATTACTGGAAAATCAGGTTCGGGAAAATCGACATTACTGTACTTAATGAGTGGATTAGAAAAACCAACAAAGGGAAAAATACTTTTTAGAGGTCAAGATATCTCAACATATAACGATAATGAACTTAGTTTGTTAAGAAGAAAAACATTTGGATTTGTATTTCAGTTTTATAATTTAGTAACTTCTCTTTCCGCTTATGACAATATTTTTCTTCCAATTGATATTGATAGAAAGGTAATGAGGGAAGAAAAAGAACGCATATTAAGTTTTGCCAAAGAGATTGGTATCTATGACAAATTATCATTATATCCACATCAGCTTTCTGGAGGTGAACAGCAACGTGTTGCAATCGTGAGGGCATTAGCGATTAATCCAGATATTATTTTTGCGGATGAACCAACGGGAAATCTGGACTCAACATCAAGAGAAGATGTTATGAAAGTATTTGATTGTTTACATAAAAAGCATGGAAAAACAATTGTTATGGTAACGCATGATGATAGTATAGGAGCTCAATTTGCTACAAAAGAACTGTATATTGAAAATGGAAAAGTTGCCAGAGAAACATAAGGAGTGATATGATAAGGCTAAGAATATTTTTTAAGAACTATTACAGGGATTCAGTACATTAGTGTAACACAACCCGATTTAAAGAATTTTTTTGATGGAAAAAGTGATGGTTTCTATCCTTTACACTCAAATGCTATAGTATTTAGTTTAACGGATAAATATTTGGATAATAAATATTACAAAGTGGCGGCACAATTTTTGGAATAAGGTGATTATATGGAAAGAGTATTTACAATTGGTCATTCACAACATAATATTGATAAATTTATAAATATGTTAAAGACGCATGATATAAATTATATTATAGATGTTAGGAGTATGCCATTCTCACAATATGCTTCGGATTATAATAAAGATGCCATTAAGGCTTCCCTCTTCTTGCATAAAATCAATTATGCTTTTATGGGAGAATATTTTGGTGCAAGACCTAAAAATAACAACTTGTATTCAGAAAAGGGTTATTTAGATTTTAATAAAATGAAGAATAGTAAATTGTTTTTAACAGGTGTAGAAAATGTATTAAGAGGTGTAGGTCAAGGAAATAGAATTGCATTCATGTGTACAGAGAAAGATCCAATGGATTGTCATAGAGCGATTTTAGTAGCGAATACATTTTATGAACGAGGTCTTGAAGTTGAGCATATATTAGCAAATAATACATTGCAAAATCATAATGTGCTTAATGAAAGACTATTAGACAGATACTTTCCGGATAGAAATCAGATGAGTTTGTTTGAAAATGAAAATCTATCGGAAAAAGAATATTTGGCAGAGGCATATAAGAAACAAAATGAAAGAATTGGATACCAAGTAACAGAGGAAGAGTTGAAAATTAGTATCTCATAATGATTGAATTTAATTTGATGATTATGTGTAGAGTCGATGAGTTATAATCATAATTTATCGGCTCTTTTTGGTGTTGACAATGTAAACAAGATTATGTTATCATATGTCTACAGTGTAAACACATGCTGATTTTATTAATAGGGGAGAATGATATATGAGAAAGGGAAAGTATGTTGCATTGTTTCTAAGCAGTGTAGCATTAATTACAATGTTGACTAGTTGCTCTGGAGCGAACGGTATGAATGTAAAAGTAACAAAATTGGATTACAAAAAGGAATTTGAAGAAAATAGAGAAATCAATGAGGGGAATAGCCTTAATGAAATAGAAGTGTCTATAGACGTTGGTAATGTGAATGTTTCTCATAGTACTGATGATACATTTAAAATATCAGTTACATATAATGCTAGTGCGAAGAGTGAGAAAGACTTGGAAGACATTATGAATTCCGTTGAATTGAGTACTGTGCAAGAAGATAACCATATAGGAATCTCTATTGTAAAAAAGGATTCAGATGAAAATGTATGGGATTGGTTAGATAAAAATATGGAGAATAACTATAATCTTTCGGCAGATATAAATATAGCTGTACCAAAAACAGTTAGTGAATATACGATTAATAATGATACGGGAAATATATCACTGGAGAATCTAGAGGGAATCTTTTGTGCTGTGACAGATACAGGGAATGTATATGCTAGAGAGATTGTTTTTCAAGATAAGTCAACATTGCAAACGGATACAGGGAATATTGAGCTGAAATTGGATGAAAAGAGTGTTGTTAATAAATCAGATGTTACGATATCTACGGATACGGGAAATATAGTTATTGCATTAAATGATTCGAGATTCGAAGAGCTGGAACGAGAAGGAGATGGGGTTTCGATGAAAAGGGTTATAGAAGTGGAAAGCAAGTGTAAAATCCATGCTACTACAGATACTGGGTCAATAACAATAAGATAGCATTGTCATAGCATTTCAAAAATAAAACGATTGACAATGTAAGCACCTCCATGATAAGGCATGTCTACAACGTAAATATGTCTTATCATGGAGGTGCTTTTCAGTGGATTAAAATGGTATTTTTATAGGATGCAGATTGCATTTTTTGTATATGTATATTATAGTTAAGTGTGGATTTGGAAATACATAAACAATATACAAAATATCGAGGTGAATAGGTATGAATATAGAGATAAAAGGAATCAAAAAAAGTTTTGATAGTAATGTGGTATTAGATGATGTTAATATCAGTATTAATTCTGGTGATATTATGCTAATCGTTGGAAAGAATGGTGCTGGAAAAACAACGATACTTCGCTTGCTATTAGGTTTATATACACCTGATGACGGAGATATCACGATAGATGGAGTAAGTATTAAAGATACCAAATTCAAAGATTTAAAAAAGAAATTTGGTTTTTTAAATGATAATATTGGACTGTTTCGTGATTTAACAGCTTGGGAAAATATTGAGTTTTTCCATAGAATTTATAATCCAAAAGCAAGCAAGACAATGCGAGATGCGGAAATCAAAGACATCTTACAAAAAGTAGAACTATATGATAAGAAAGATAAAAAAATAGATTTCTTCTCTCGTGGAATGAGACAAAGATTAGCGATAGGAAGGGCTATCGTTAATAATCCAGAATTACTTATTTTAGATGAACCGAATCGTGGTCTTGATGTCGAAGGGAAAGAGATGCTTAAAGATATTATAAACGAATATCATAAAAAAGGAGCTACTGTTTTAATTAATTCACACGATTTGAATGATATACAGGAATATGTAACACACTTATCATTTTTAAACAAAGGCCAGATTGCGTATAGTGGTTCGTATAATGATTTAATTAAGAGTCAACAAAATAAAAAATATAAAATCATTGTGGAAAATCCTCAAAATATAATAGAACAAGTATCCAAATTGGATTTTGTTAAAAATGTTGAAATGATTGATAACGCTTTAATTGTTGATTTAAGCAAAGACGCAACCGATTTAAGTAGATGGTTTACTGAAAATAAAATTGCAATTTATGAGTTAACTCAGATTAATAATGATCTTGTTTCGTTATATAAACAATACATTAATTAGATGAGGTGATTTATGGAGATGCTAAAAGTTATATTATGGAAAGAAATAAAAAAAGAGATAAGTTCAGTAAAAAAGATACTAGGATACATAATCATATTGTGTTTTTCCCTTTATAGTTACAATAGAAGTAAACTACTACTTCAAGAAATATTCTGTGTAGGATATGGAATATACCTTGTGTCGTTTGTGAATTCAAAGAATTTTTATGCAAATATATCATCATTACTTTCTTTGCCGATATCGATTAAGGAATACTGTATATGCAGAACATTATGCAATTGTATTAAGTTGCTTGCTTGGGAATTTGTGAATGTATTGCTTTTGTTCTTGCTTTGTAATTGCCCTATAACGGACATGATATCACTTAAGTTTGTGATAGTCTTTATTCTATATCATGTATACCTTATTCAAGTAATGTTTATAAGTGAATGTTTAATGATTCGGTTTGGAACAAAGCATATATATTTTATTTTAGCTTTGTCAGGTATGCTAATGGTATTGATACAAATGGCTTTAGAACATGCTATACCAATACTTAATCTTGTTGTGCAATTATGCATAATCATTTTTACAATATATATGAATCGGAAATTAATACGTTTCGATAATGAAACAATACTTAGGAGGTGGACATAGTTGAATGCTGTACTGTGGAAAAAAATAAAAGGAATTTGTAATCAAAAATTTAAAATAGTGCTCTTAATAGTATTACCAATTGTCATAAGTGTATTATTGATTATGAATCCCATGCCGATTACCAACCTATCTATTTCATTACCCTTGTTTAATATAATATTCTGTTGGTGCATCATGTTTAATGTAGAAGATTTTGTGTATGCAGAGGTTGTATTTGGCACAGGAATAAGGATATGGGATATGTGGTTGGTAAACATCGGTTGCATCATTGTAACAGGCTTTGTTCATACGATACTTCAATTTGTTTTAATAGCTTGTTTTGCAAATGCTTGCATGTACATTAACCTGACGATTATATGCAAAATGCTTATTTCCTTTATCATTGCATTTGGATTAATTTGTTTTTCAACGTATTATATATGCGACTACAGTAAGAAAAAAAATTATATAAGCTCAATTGGGGGAATATTTAATATTGTAATTCTTGGCTATATAGTAATGACATTAGGCGATGTAAAACTTATCAGTTTATATCTTATTCCAATAGGTATTGTTTCTGTTATTCTTGCAGTATTTTCGATAGTAATGGTTTATAAATACAGTAAAATCGAGAATTTTATAAACAATATTAAAAAGTTTAGTGATGTCTATGAGAATAAGAATTATCTCGACGAATAAAATGGAATGAAAAAGAGTGTTGACAATGTAAACACCTCCATGATATGATATGTCTACAATGTAAACATATCATACCATTGGAGGTGTTTTTTATGGATAAAAATGAAAATTATCTTACGAGTGCGGAATGGAACTTGATGGAGAGTCTGTGGGATTTCGCACCTAAGATTGGGAGTGAAGTGGTAAAGGATTTACACAGTAGAGTTGGCTGGTCGAGAAGTACAACACTTACGATGTTACGCCGTATGACAGACAAAGGATTGCTTTCTTGTGAAGAAATCAACGGGGTAAAAAGTTACTCGCCATTGGTAAAAAGGGAGGAGGCAGAACTGCAGGAGACGAATCATTTTATTGATCGGGTATATAAGGGCAGTGTCAGTTTAATGATGAGTGCAATAACAAAGAAACAAGAACTTTCGAAGGAAGAAATCGATGAATTGTATGCGATTCTTCAAGAAGCAAAGGAGGCGCACGATGATTGAGTGGATAGTTTCTTCAAGTATCTTAATCCTATTCGTTATTGGTATCCGTATCTTGTTTCGCAAAAAAATTAAGCAAGGGATTCGTTATGCTCTTTGGCTTGTTGTATTGGTGCGATTGTTGATTCCATTTTCGGTAGTGAAGAGTGATGTCAGTATCATGAACATAGTATCTCAAATTGCAAATGGAACAAGTGATGCGATAAAGAAAATTACGACAGCAGAAGGCGATGCAGATAAGAGCGCGATAGCAGGGGGAAATGCAACAGGTGTAAAGACGAATATAAAAGTAGACACCAATGTAAAGGTAAAAACGAATATAACAACAAATGTAACAACAGACACCAATCAAAAATCCCAGACCAATCAAAAATCAAATTGGCTACTTGGTACACAAGGAAAAACAAATCAATTAGGAAATGTCTTATTGATCGTGTTGATTTCGGTATGGGGTGGTGGAGCGTTATTGGTTATGAGTGCATTTGTTATATCCAATGCA